>NZ_RQFW01000019.1:0-300000 GCF_004770145.1 Leptospira bourretii
AGAATGTTACTTCGAATACTTTTACTTTTGAAGCATTATTTTGATTTTAGATACTATTAATTATGAAGCAATATGCAACTTCCCATAATTAGTATTATGTCGCATTACGGATTGGACCTTTTGTATAGAAAGGCACATCGGTAACACTTTTGATCACTCACATGGGTTACAGGTTTTCTCCAACTTACCTTTGAAACATATTCTGACTTTTAAAAAATGACGGAAAATCCTCCAAAGAGACGATTTGTCTTAATCCTTCCTCAATTGCCGACTGGATGCTTGTCGCAATTTTGTCTTTTGATTCCTTGTCATCTGCGCTAAAAGGAATGGTTCTGGATATGATTTGTTCAGAGTGTCCTAAGATTCGCTGTTGTTCTCCTAAAGGACTTATCACCAAAAACTCGACAATCGAAGCAAAGGTGGCATGACGGAATTTAGTAGTTCCGTCTTCAAATTCCAGAGATCGGTCCACTTGGACTTTTCTTAACACAATCACTCCGGGTTCCAGTGGGTCATTGGATTTGAGAGGTGATAAAGAACTAACGGAAAAATAACGAGGACTCGTGTTTGACAGTGATTGGAGTGCAAATTGTCCGATCGAAATTTCTTGTGATGGGCCTACTTTTAAAACTTTGGTTTCTAGTTCCTGTGCATATTGGAGTCGTAGGGATTTTTCTGATCGATCTATTTGCGAAAAATCTGTACGGGAAGTTGCTACGCAATTAGCCAACAAACAGAACATAGCTGAAGCAAGTCGAAATTGGTATTTCATAAGTCTGGCCTTACAAATCAATGCCACCAAACAACGAGTTTATTGCAGATCGGACCTGAAAAAACCTGAAAAGTTTCCTCTCATTTCGGTTTTTGATATTTAGAATCTTTGAAAACATAGTGACTTTCTATTTGTTTTGTTCATAATTCGGAAAACGAGGATGATTTTTTGAAAAGTCCTGGTTAGGAAAAAAGAACATTCAAAGGAAAATGGTATGAAAATTGCTTATTTAATCGTTAGGGTTTTGCTTGGTGCATTATTCCTTTTTTCTTCCGTGGTAATTCTCTTTAACTTGGTCCAACAACCAGAAACAACGGGTGATTTAAAAGTATTTAATGATGGTATCAAAGCTTCTGGTTATTTAATGACCCTCATTAAAGTAACAGAGTTAGTTTGTGCGATTGCGTTTTTGTCAGGCAGATTTGTTCCATTGGCTTCGGTTGTCATCGCACCTATTGTTGTGAACATTTTCTTTGTTCACATCATGATTGCACCTGAAGGAATCCCTGTTGGGATTTTTGTTGTTGTTGCCAATGCTTTTATTGCTTACGTCAATCGTAATGCATACAAACCATTGTTTGTTCCTGTTTATAAATAGATATATACCACACCCAGGCAACGATATTGATTTGTTGTCTGGGTGGTGTTACATACTATTTAAATCAAATTTTTTCCCTTCCCCACTGGTTCTATCGATTCAAAAAACTGAACTTCACCAGATGAGGTATCATAAAAACCTGAGACAATTTTGATTTCTTTAGAATTCACTTTTCCTGATAAAAATGGGCTCTTAGTCAAAATCTCCTGGATGGAATTTTTCACATTTGCTTTCACAACATGATTGAAAATATGTTCGTTTTCTTTTTGGATGGGATGGATGATTTTTTCTGATTCATCAATTGCTTTTTGAATTTTGTTTGTGATGCTTGCGATGTTTCCTTCTCGAAGAGCATAAAGAGCACTCGAAACTGCCCCACAATTAGAATGTCCAAGAACAACAATTAACTTAGTCCCAATTTTGTCGCAGGATAACTCTAAACTTCCTAGTATTTCTTCGTTTACGATATTCCCTGCAATACGAATCGAAATGATATCCCCAAGACCTGCGTCAAAAATAATTTCGGGACTTGTCCTTGAATCAATACAAGATAAAACTACGGCAATGGGATTTTGTCCAAAAGCGGTGGCATTTACTTGGTGTTTGAAGTATTTTTCCGACCATTTTCCTTTGACAAACCGTTCGTTCCCTCGTTTCAAAAAATCCAAAATTTCATCAGGAGTTAATTTCTGTTGTGCTTCTTTGTCTAAAATATTGACAAACTGAACTTGATCACTCAGTTCATAAGAATCTTTTAATCCAATTAGATTCAGTTGGATTTTTTTCTCTACAGAAACCACAGTTTTAAACTCTTCTAATACTTCTAAAATATCATGGTCAATGAAATTGCAGTTTGATGCATCTACTATCAATTTGGAATTTTCGGGCAAAGCCCAAAGAGTGTCTTTAATGGAAGCTCTATTTAAAAAAGATACTTGGTTTGGAAGTTCAATCCTAATGGTTTCACCAATATTTAGAGTTTCTGTTTCCACTGAAAATGGATTTTTGTAATTGTTTTTGAGAATGAATATAAAACTGATAGAAAGTCCAATTAAAACACCTGTTAGAAGGTCTGTGAAGATGATCGCTATAATCGTTGCTATGAATGGAAGAAATTGGTATATTCCTTTGTTGTAAATGGATTTGTACAAACTTAAGTTAGTTAGTTTAAAACCCGTAACAATTAAAATTACAGCTAATGAAGAAAGTGGGATTAGGTTTAAAAAAGAACCAAAAAAAATAACACTGATAGACAAAAGAATTCCGTGGAATATTGTTGATAGTTTTGATTCTGCTCCCGCATAAATATTTACAGAACTTCTAACAATTACAGAAGTAATTGGTAGACCCCCAATCAATCCAGAGAGTGAGTTTCCTATACCTTGTGCCACAAGTTCTCTGTTTGGTGATGCCAACCTTTTGTGAGGGTCAATCCTTTCAACAGCATCTAAATTAAGTAAAGTTTCGAGAGTTGCAAAGGCAGCAATTGTAAAGGCAAAATACCAAACTTTGGTATCCGTAATGGCAGAAAAATTGGGAAAGAAAAAAACAGATTCCCAATTCTTGATATTGGGTATTGAGACTAAATGTTTTTCAGAAAGATAAAGCCCAGGAAAATAAATTTGGAAAATACCGTTTAGAAATACTCCCAAAAGAATGACAAGGACTGGCGAAGGCAAAAACTTTAAAAGTTTCCATTTTGCCCTATCATAAGTAAAGATAAGTGCCAGAGAAGAAACGGCAATGAGAACAGCTCCCCAGGAAAAAAAATTGATGATATTAAAAAGTTCAGAGAATGTGTTTTCTCCATCTTTTTGAAAAAAGATAAAGTCTTCTTCTGGGTCTACGTCGAATCCCACAGCATGCGGAATTTGTTTTAAGATGAGGATGATTCCAATGGATGCGAGTAAACCTTGGATCACATTCGAAGGAATGTAGTTTGCAATGAATCCACCTCTTAAAAAACCAATCGTGATTTGGATCAATCCAGCAAGAAAAACGGCGAGAAGAAAAGTATGATAATCACCAAGACCGGCAATTGCAGCCAACACCAAAGTCACAAGTCCTGCTGCAGGTCCACTGACACTTGTATTCGAATGACTGAGAATCCCAACGATCACTCCGCCGATGACCCCCGAAATCACTCCGGAAAGTAATGGGGCTCCACTTGCTAAGGCAACTCCCAAACAAAGTGGGAGTGCAACTAAGAATACAACTAAGCCTGAAGGGAGATCATTTTTGATTTTTGAAAACATAATGGTCTGGGAATATTAAAATTTTATGAATTGGGTGTCAACACCAATGGATTTGATTCTTTTCTATTTTTAAATTCAGACAAAATTTTTTTAAGAAATAAAATGACTAAATCTTATAACCAAACAGTCACGTCATCTAAGTCTTCTTCGCTGATGACATGGCGAATTTGATCCTCTGTCGTAAATGAGATCGATTGAATTTGGATCGAAGACCATAGGTTTGTATAAACATAGGGACCTACATGGCATTTGAGAATCACATTGGGTTGGATTTTTTTTTCGATCGAACAAATCAACTCCGGTGTTTTTTTGTCTTCTGGAATTAAAATTTGTTTTTGTAAATCGAGAGCAAAAAATAAAATCTGAAACTTTGTTATATTAATGTTTGTTAGGTTTTCTGTTTTGACAAACAACTGCAATTCTTTTGTACTAATTTTGTGGCGCGGACGAATGGTCACAAGTATGGGCAATCCTACTTCCCGTAAATAGGTCTTTCGATTTTCAGGAAAGTTCCCACTGGGTTTGGAACATTGAATGGAAAGGAAGAAAAAACAGAATAAAATGACTGTCTTGGACCAGGAATGAAGAATCTGATTGTTCCCTTTTTGTTCTCTTCGCAAGATTTTGCTACAATCACTGGCCTCTGGCCCCAACTCAACCCCTTTTCCAGTTTGGAATTTCCTTGCTCCTTATTGAGAAACAAACTCAAATTCTCAAGATTTCTTCACCGAAGATTTATGAATTTACGGGAAGTGGAATCAGTCTGAAACTGGACGTAATAGAAAAATTTACACCTACACTCTACAGGAGCTCTTCAATGACGTTGAGTCTAGACTTCTTTCGATCCTCAATTGGAAAGAAGATCATAATGGCCATTACCGGATTTATCTGGTTTGGGTTCGTGATCCTTCATATGGTCGGAAACCTTCAAGTTTTCCAAGGACCAGAAAAATTAAACACCTATGCAAAGTTTCTCAAAGATTTAGGACCGCTACTATGGGTAGCAAGGATTGGATTGATTGTTGCCTTTTTTGGCCACGTATGCACTGCCATCCTTCTTAAAATTGAAAACTCAAAAGCAAGGCCTGTGTCTTATGCAAAGGGTTCTACCATCCAAGCTTCTGTAGCTTCTCGCACAATGGCTTATAGTGGGCTCCTTTTACTCACGTTCCTTGTATACCACTTGGCACATTTTACTTTAGGAATTACTAACCCGGAACATTACAGTTTTGAATACATCCTTAAAAACGGTGATGTCGTACATGATGTTTATGCTATGGTGATTCTTGGGTTTCAAGATCCAATCATTTCAGGAACTTATATTGTATTTATGGTTTTCCTTGCTCTTCATTTTTCCCATGCATTGGGTTCTATGCTTCAGACTTTGGGAATCCTTGCACCAAAACACAACCCAGCCATTCAGAAAGCTTCTACAGGACTTGGTCTTATCATTTTCCTGGGAAACTGTTCCATGCCGATCTCGATTTTACTCGGGTATGTCCGTTAAGGGTTTTTAGGAGAAGTTATGAAATTAGATGCAAAAATTCCGTCGGGTCCATTAGAACAAAAATGGGACAAACACAAACAAGATATCAAACTTGTAAACCCGGCAAACAAACGTAAGTATAAAGTCATCATCGTGGGAACAGGACTTGCGGGAGCTTCTGCTGCTGCGACACTCTCTGAACTTGGATACCAAGTTTCTGTTTTCTGTTTCCAAGATAGCCCAAGACGAGCTCACTCCATTGCTGCCCAAGGTGGTATCAATGCTGCAAAGAATTACCAAAACGATGGTGACTCTGTTTATCGCTTGTTCTATGACACTGTAAAAGGTGGTGACTTCCGTGCAAGGGAAGCAAACGTTTATCGTTTGGCTCATGAATCCACAAACATCATTGACCAATGTGTGGCACAAGGAGTTCCTTTTGCTCGTGAGTATGGTGGAACCTTATCCAACCGGTCTTTTGGTGGAGCGCAAGTATCTCGTACTTTTTATGCCAAAGGACAAACTGGCCAACAGTTGTTACTTGGTGCCTACTCGGCGCTAGAAAAACAAATCTCTCGTGGTGCCGTCAAAATGTATCCAAGAACAGAGATGTTGGAACTAGTTCTTGTTGATGGTCATGCCAAAGGAATCGTAGTTCGTGATCTAGTCACTGGTGAGATTTCTTCCCACGCGGGAGACGCAGTCATCCTTGCATCCGGCGGGTACGGAAACGTATTTTACCTTTCTACCAACGCAAAAGGATCGAATGTGACTGCTACTTACCGTGCTTACAAAAAAGGGGCAGGATTTGCAAACCCTTGTTATACGCAAATCCACCCTACTTGTATCCCACAAGCAGGAGATTACCAATCCAAACTCACTCTTATGTCCGAATCACTTCGTAACGATGGACGGGTTTGGGTTCCTAAGAAAAAAGATGATCTCCGTGCTCCTCACGAAATTCCTGAAGACGAAAGAGATTATTACCTCGAAAGAAAATACCCTTCTTACGGAAACTTAGCACCGCGGGACATCTCTTCACGTTCTGCCAAAGAAGCCTGTGACAACGGTCTTGGTGTGGGTCCAAAGGTTGGTGATAAACGACTTGGTGTGTATTTGGATTTTTCTGATTCCATCAAACGATTGGGAGAACCAGTAGTAGCTGACCGCTATGACAACCTCTTCCAAATGTATGAACGTATTACGGGAGAAAACCCATACAAAGTGCCAATGCGTATTTACCCTGCGGTTCACTATACTATGGGTGGGCTTTGGGTGGATTACAACTTAATGTCTAATATTCCTGGTCTTCACGTACTAGGAGAAGCAAACTTCTCTGACCATGGTGCGAACCGACTCGGAGCCTCCGCTCTGATGCAAGGGCTTGCTGATGGATACTTTGTGATTCCTTATACCATTGGTGATTATTTCGCTAAAGAAGGTCATAAAAATATCTCCACTGACAGACCTGAGTTTAAAGAAGCAGAAGCACGTGTTCGCGAGATGACCAATAAATTATTAGCAATCAACGGTAAAAAAACTCCTGATGATTTCCATAGAGCCCTCGGTAAAATCATGTGGGATCAGTGTGGTATGGCACGTAACGAAAAAGGCCTCAAAGATGCCTTGAAAAAAATTCCTGAATTGAGAGAGGAATTTTGGAAAAACGTAAAAGTTGCCGGATCAGGATCTGAGCTCAACCAAGAGTTGGAAAAAGCCGGTCGTGTTGCCGACTACCTAGAGTTTGGTGAATTACTCTGTTTAGATGCACTTACAAGAGAAGAATCTTGTGGTGGTCACTTCCGTGAGGAACACCAAACCGAAGATGGTGAAGCAAAACGTAATGACGATAAATTCTGTCACGTAACTGCTTGGGAGTATAAAGGTGAAGGAAAGGCTCCTGTAGAACACCGCGAAAAACTCGAGTATGAAAACATCCACCTAGCCGTAAGGAGCTACAAATAATGGATACAATGAAGTTACACCTTAAAGTTTGGCGACAAAAAAATAAAAACGATAAAGGTCGTATGGTTAGTTACGAAGCTAACAATATCAGCGAACATATGTCTTTCCTTGAGATGTTGGATGTTGTGAACGATGACCTAATCAAAAAAGGTGATGAGCCGATTGCCTTTGACCATGACTGCCGCGAAGGGATTTGTGGGGCATGTTCTATGGTGATCAACGGGGTTCCGCATGGTCCAGAAAAAGGGACTACGACTTGCCAATTGCATATGCGTAAGTTCAAAGATGGAGATACCATTTTTATCGAACCGTGGAGAGCCAAAGCTTTCCCTGTGGTAAAAGACCTTTTGGTGGATCGTTCTGCTTTTGATCGTATCATCCAAGCTGGCGGTTATGTATCGATCAATACAGGTGGAGCTCCCGATGGAAATGCGTTGCCAATTCCAAAGGTAGATGCTGATCTTGCGATGGATGCGGCAACTTGTATTGGATGTGGGGCTTGTGTGGCGGCTTGTAAAAATGCATCTGCCATGCTCTTTGTTTCTGCAAAAGTATCACATTTGGCACTCCTCCCGCAAGGTGTGGTAGAAAAGAAAGAAAGAGTTCGTAAAATGGTAAATGCAATGGACAAAGAAGGATTTGGAAATTGTACAAACCAATACGAATGTGAAGCAGCTTGTCCGAAAGAAATTTCGGTAAACTTCATCACAAGACTCAACAGAGAATTTATCTCCAGCTAAGTGAATTCACTTTAGAGGTATTTTCGATAGGAATATTTTCGCAAAACTTGGGTTTTGTGAAAGATAAAGGGAACCCGGTTGGTGAACGACCGGGTTTTTATGTTTTTAGAGGACTCAATTTTTGATTTTCGTAAATCTTGATCCATTCCAATTCCTTGGAATACATTTTTAGAATGAATTCAGCCTTTTTTTTATCGTCTGGATTTACTTTCTGAATTCTTAATGCTGATTTAGATTTGATTTCTTCCGCTAAGTTTATCTTTTTTTGGATGATGGCAAGTTGCCCTTTGGTTAAAAAAGCATAAAATTTTTCTAGTTCATTCCTTTTTTCATCGGCAAGAATAGATTCCAAAATAGGATTCACCAAATCATCGTTGGTTGGATCTTCATCCATTAGATAGTGATCAGCAAGACTCAAAAAGTTTCCAGATTCTTTGTATTCAGTGATTTTTTTCTCAGAATTTAAATTTTCAAAATATACGAAACGATTGGATTTTACCTGACAAATGGTTGCTAGTTGTTTTTGGAGATCACTTGTATCAATACTTTCTGTTTCGACATTATAGTTAGTCACTACAAGAAATAAGATATCCCCTGCTTTTTCAATGTAACGAAACCCAATGACAAGTTCTAAGTTTTTTTCATAACCGGGAATGACAATTTGGTTTGGACTTTCTTTGGATGCATTGGTAAGAATAAAATCGACAATGGTTGCTATTTCTTCTGGGGAAAAATCCAATTTTAAAACTTGAAAGATTCTAAGTTCCAGAATATGACCAAGATAATAAGGATTAGTTTCTATTTTTAAAGGAACATTGTTTTTTGCGATCCGGAAGCGAATTTCATTGGTTGAGGTACCTTCTGCGTGGATGGTGGAAACAGTAAAAATGTTGAGTAGAAGGACAAAGAAAATTCGGAATCTTAACATAGATCCCAACTTTCTTTAAATCAAAAAAGAGAGTCAACTAACAAAGCTGATAAATCCTCTAGCGAAATTGATTTTTCCGATTGAAAATTCTCTAACAAACGTTTGATCCAATCGGTTTCTTTCCCTCGTTTACTCCTACCCTGGAGGATGGTTTCTCCCCGAGTCGTAATGGCTTTTTGAAATAGAGACTTAGTCTGTAATTCTAATAAATCCCATTTCCCAACTTCTCGGAATTCTTTATGAGTCAGCAATAGCGAATACAATCGAAATCTTTCGAGAGCTTGGTATTGATTTGAAAGTTGATCATCGCTACCTCCATAACGAACCATTAAGTTTTCTTCTAGTAAGCCAATCGGATGGCCAGATAACAAAATTCGGTTCCATAAATCATAATCTTCACATACGGGTAGTTCAATGCGAAATCCTCCAATGGTTTCCAAGGTTGGTTTATGGGCAAAAAAACTGGAAGAGGTCACCATACAAAGTTCCAAGGACTCTTTTAAAAACCATCCTGAGAGTTTCCTGTATTTCCCTTTGGGTCCCATTAGATTCCCTTTTTTATTCCAGACCTCTCTCGTTTGGGAAAAGAAAAATTCTGGATGGGATTTATGAAATTCGATTTGTTTGGAAAGTTTGTCGGGATACCATTCATCATCCGAATCTAAAAAGGCAACCCACTCGCCACTGGCACTTTCAATTCCAAAGTTTCTGGCTCTACTCACTCCCCTATGTTCTGTTTGGTGGATTTGGATGGATTTGTGATTTCTGCCAAAGGAAGATAACTTTCCTTTCCAACCAGGAAGTTTCGAAAGAAGGTCCATCCAGGTACCATCGGTAGAACCATCATCTACAATATGCAGTTCCCAGTGGGGATAGGTTTGGTTGACTACGGATTGTATGGCCCGATCCACAATTGTCTTTCGGTTATAGGTGGGTATTATGATGGAAACAAGCGGTCTATCAAAAGTATTCATTTGGGACTTTTCTCCAAAATCAAATCCAGATGTTGGATTTGGCCTCCTTGGTGGAGGTAAAAAATGGGAGCTATTTGCTTCTCGTTTATTTCCCGTAGTAAGGGTTTAACCGTCATTCCACTATAAATCGGTTCTAAGAGGATATTGGTATTTCTATAAAACTCTCGAATCCAATCTTTTGAGGACTTAGACTGTTTGCCAAAGGAAATCGATGTTTTGTTCAGATGGTTATCGAATTGTATATGGGTTTGGGACTTTTCATTATTTTTAGGAATTTCCAATATTTGTTCTCTTGGGATCGGGATGTTTCTTAGGCCCAACTGTTTTTGTAGTTCTTCTCTTTTTTGTAACCAGGTTTCTTTTGTTTCTCCCACCATCACTCCTTGGACAAGGATGGGAGATTCATAAAAATAATCAAAGGCAGAAAGGAAGGTAGCACCGGATCCAATTTCCATTCTGATGATGGCTTCGTGCGAATGAAATTCAGAACTCGTAGGAACAAAGGAAAAGGAATTTAAGGAGTCCTTTATTTTTTTTTCCAGTTCCATCCAAAAAGATATAAGCCCGTATTTTTGTCCTGGGTGGATTCCAAATTCAGGTAAGGCTAAACCTGAATATTTCTTTCCTTTCTGTAACCATACCTCGTAAGCTGTTTTACGATTCGCATAACAGACTAAAGTGTGTGAATGCCCTCGAACCAATCTTTCATTATAGGAATGAAGATTGGGATCTCGGGTGTAAGCCACTACATCCACAAAGAAACCACTGCGACGGAGAATGGTTGTAAAACTGGCTAGATAGTTTCCGTGAATCGCACCCCAAAGAAGGATCCTCTGGATTTCATTCTCTTTCAAAAACTGAATGATACCTAAAGCTTTTCTCCATTTAGTCCCGAATCCGAAAGGGAGTTTGTCTTCTCGGATAAACTGTAAGGTAGAGGTAGCAAATCCTGGAACTTCGGAGATCTGGATGGGGAGTTCAGGAAAAAAGGTGGAAGTGTCGGAAGGATGGAACGGGACAAGATTCATTCTAATCAACCTTGTTTGTTTGGATTCATAACAGTAACCCGTATCGTTTTATGCCAAGGGAATCTTGGCATAATTTCACACTCTAAATGATACTCTAGTCCCCGGTTTTCAAAATGGAAAGGAAGGCTTCCTGAGGAATTTCTACGTTTCCAATTTGTTTCATCCGTTTCTTTCCTTCTTTTTGTTTTTCGAGGAGTTTTTTCTTACGAGAAATATCCCCGCCGTAACACTTTGCTGTTACGTTTTTCCGAAGGGCAGAAATACTTTCCCGGGCTACCACTTTGGAGCCAATTGCTGCTTGGAGCGGGATCATAAATTGATGGCGAGGGATCAGGTCTTTTAGTTTTTCAATGATGACCCTTCCCCTTTCCTCTGCTTTGGATTTGTGAACAATGGAAGAGAGTGCATCCACCGGTTCCCCATTCACAAGGATGTCCATTCGCACGAGTTTAGAATCTCTGTAACCCACTTCTTCGTAATCCAAAGAGGCATACCCTTTGGTATAAGATTTGAGTTTGTCGTAGAATTCAAAGATAAGTTCTGCTAAAGGAAGTTCATAGGTGAGTTGGAGTTTGTCCTTGGATAAATAAACTGTATCCATATGGATCCCACGTTTTTCGATCACAAGGGACATGATATTTCCGACGTACGATTCAGGAGCAATGATGGTTGCTTTCACAAATGGTTCTTCTGACTTTCCAATTAAAATAGGGTCTGGCCATTTACTCGGGTTATCCACTTCGATCACATCGTCTTTGGTTGTTGTGATTCGAAATTTTACCGAAGGTGCTGTTGTGATAAGAGCTAAGTTAAATTCTCTTTCCAAACGCTCCTGAACAATTTCCATATGGAGGAGGCCCAAGTATCCTACACGAAATCCAAATCCTAGGGCTGCCGAATTTTCTCTTTCAAAGGTGAGGGCCGAATCGTTTAACTTTAGTTTTTCGATGGCATCCACTAGGGCATCAAAGTCTTCCCCGTTAATGGGGAATAAACCTGCAAATACCATTGGTTTTGCATCTTTAAATCCTTTGACATCTTCGGCGGTTTGGCGATTGGCATGGGTGATGGTGTCTCCCGTTTTGGCATCTCCCATCTTTTTCATACCTGCGACCACATAACCTACGTCACCCGCTTGTAATTCTTCGCAAGGCACCATAGAGAGGCGGTTTATCCCCACTTCCGTCACAGTAAACTGGCGCCCAATGTTCATCATATGGATCATTTCGCCTTTGCGCAGTTTTCCATCATACAATCGCACTTTGGCAACCACACCCATATAGGTATCAAAGAAGGAATCGTAAATCAGTGCTTTGAGAGGAGCATCCACATCCCCAACCGGTGGTGGAAGCAAATAAGAAATAGCCTCTAAAACATCTTGTACATTGAGACCAGTTTTTGCAGAAATCGGAATGGCTTCCTCTGGATTGAGTCCCAAAGACTCTTCAATCATCAATTTACATTTGTCAATATCAGCAGAAGGTAAATCTATTTTATTTATAACAGGAATTATGCGAAGATCTAAATCCATCGCTAAATATAAATTTGCCAAAGTTTGGGCTTCTACCCCTTGGCTTGCGTCCACAATGAGAAGAACCCCTTCGCAGGCTGCCAAGGAACGGGACACTTCGTACGTAAAGTCTACGTGGCCTGGGGTATCAATTAAATTTAAATGATAGATATTTCCATCTTTGGCATGGTAATCAAAGGACGCATTGTTCGCTTTGATGGTGATCCCACGTTCTCTTTCGATGTCCATGGAATCAAGGATTTGGTCTTTTTTTGTCCTTTGGTCGGTGACAAGACCGATTTCAAGCAAACGATCCGCCAGAGTGGACTTCCCGTGGTCGACATGGGCAATGATGGAAAAATTGCGGGTGAATTTTTGGCGTTCGTTCACGGTTCCCTCTTCTTTTTAAGTCATTTTCCTGGAACTAGGCTCTTTGTCTAAAAAGTTTATTGTCAGAGGCTTAAAATTCCTAAGACTGGGAGTAAATTATCCCTTAGGAGAAACAATTCCCGATGTCCCAAAAAGATAGCATTCGTTCCGTCAAAGCCCGTGAAATCATGGATTCCAGAGGAAATCCAACCGTTGAAGTGGATGTCACTCTAGAAGACGGTTCCTTTGGTCGTGCGGCGGTTCCCTCTGGTGCGTCAACTGGCGAACACGAAGCAGTCGAACTTCGTGACGGTGATAAAAAAAGATACTCCGGAAAAGGTGTACTCAAAGCCGTAGAAAATGTAAATTCTAAAATCTCTAAATCCATCTTAGGCCTTTCGGCAACAAACCAGCTCCTCGTTGATGGAACTATGATTTCTCTAGATGGAACTGCCAACAAGTCCAAGTTAGGTGCCAATGCCCTTCTAGGAGTTTCCATGGCAGTGGCAAAAGCCGCTGCGGTTCATACAGGCCTTCCGCTCTACCGTTATATTGGGGGAACTTTTGCTCGTGAACTTCCAGTTCCTATGATGAATATCATCAATGGTGGTGCCCACGCAGATAACAATATCGACTTTCAAGAATTTATGATCCTTCCTATATCGGCTCCCAATTTCCGCGAAGCCCTTCGTATGGGTGCAGAAGTTTTCCATAGTTTAAAGTCCGTTTTGAAAGGAAAAGGTCTGAATACTGCAGTGGGTGACGAAGGTGGGTTTGCGCCTAACCTAACTAGCAATAGCGAAGCCATTGAAGTCATTTTGACTGCCATTGAAAAGGCTGGCTACAAACCAGACTTAGACATCAAAATTGGTTTGGACTGTGCAGCTTCTGAGTTCTACGATGAGAAGAAAAAGAAGTATGTTCTCAAAGCTGAGAAAAAACCAGAGAAGACTGCCGAAGAACTGGTAGAATACTACTCAAATTTAGTGTCCAAGTATCCGATCATTACCATGGAAGACGGTCTGGATGAAAACGATTGGACAGGCTGGAAAAAACTTTCCGAAAAACTGGGGAAAAAGATCCAACTTGTGGGGGATGATTTGTTCGTAACCAATATCAAAAAACTCGCACAAGGGATCGAAAAAGGGATTGGTAACTCCATTCTCATCAAAGTGAACCAAATCGGAACTCTCACAGAAACCCTCAGTGCCATTGAGATGGCAAAAAAAGCGCAGTATACGGCAGTGGTTTCTCATAGATCTGGAGAAACGGAAGATGCAACTATTTCCCATATCGCTGTGGCAACCAATTCCGGTCAGATCAAAACAGGATCACTTAGCCGGACAGACCGAATTGCAAAATACAACGAACTCCTTCGTATCGAAGAAGAACTCGGTAAAAATGCAACTTATAGCGGAGTAAATACTTTTTACAACCTAAGGTAATATGACACCAACCAAAGCCTCTTTACTTGTAACGTATATTTGTGCTGGTCTCTACCTCGGACTTTTGTCCGAGTCAGGGATTGCTGAACGTATGCGCCTTGAGCGAGAATTACAAAATCTCAATGCAGAGGTAGAGAGGCTTGTGGTCGAAAACCAAGGATTGGAAGAAAAAGAACGTCGCCTAAAAAACGACGCTTATGCCTTGGAACAGGAAGCAAGAAAGTACTATTTACTTTCTGAAACTGCACATGTATTGAAATTTGAAGAATCAATCTCGCAAAGACCGGAAAAACCAAAGTTGATTCCGGCTACGACATTACGCACCGCTGGACTCAGTGGGGAATGGAAAGAACCACCCCTCTTTTTATTACGTTTCTTTTTTATTTCTTTCAGTGTTTTCCTGATTCTTGGCGTTTACTTCAAGCTGAAACGCTTGCAACCTATGTCTAATCACAAAAGACTGAATTAATATGGCAGAAGAAGAAACACCAGAAAAAGAAATCACCGAAACCATCCAAGATCTCATTAGCGATAAAAACATGGGAAAGAAGTTCCTGGAAAAAAGGAAAATCTTTCTCTGGGGTCCTGTCACTGACGAATCCTCCAAGGAACTCACCGCCAAACTCATGTATTTGGAAATGGTAGATCCTGGAAAACCAATTACGTTTTATATCAATAGCCCTGGTGGTGTGGTTACTTCAGGCCTTGTTGTCTATGACACAATGCAAATGATTTCCTCACCTGTGCATACGGTATGTATGGGAATGGCAGCTTCTATGGGTTCCATCCTTCTCATTGGCGGGAAAAAAGGGAATCGTTACATTTGGCCCAATGGTCGAGTGATGATCCACCAACCTTCCATTGGCGGACAAATCCAAGCTCCTGCTACGGATTTACTCATCCATGCTCAGGACATTGTCAAAACTAAGGAAAAACTCAATCAAATGTTAGCGGATGCTTGTGGCAAAACCTACGAACAATTGGTCGAAGACACCGATCGAGATTATTATATGGATGCCGACCAAGCATTAGCTTACGGGATTGTAGATAAGATCGTAAACACAATTGACGTCGTCTAACAGAGAATTCAAACCCAGAAGATTTTTAGAAGGTAGACATTTACAAACTGTCTACAACGTACTCTTTCCTCCAGACAACTCGCTCGAGGATGAGTATTATTCAGAGAGTATCCTCATTCCCACAAACGATGGGTCTGGGGATCATCTTTGGTTGGAACACAACCCTCCTCTTTCTTTAGTTCGAAAAAAAGCCTCCAAATGGAATGGATATTACTTACTTCTCATTCATGGAATGGAAGGAAGTTCTGAATCTCATTATATGGTCAGTGTCGGAAAAGAAGCACTAAACCGCGGTTATGGGGTCGTGCGAATGAATTTGCGAAACTGTGGTCGTGGACTTGGAATTGCCAAAAAACCATACAATGCCGGGCAATCGGAAGATTTGGAAGTAGTTTTAAAATATATATATAAACATTTTTCAAAATCTATATTTGTTTCTGGTTTTTCTTTATCGGCCAATCTGGTGATCAAATTTTTTGGAGAAAAAAGGGAACATTATGCGAAGGCCTTTTCGGCCACATCCCCTCCTTTGGATTTAAAACGTAGTTGTGACTTTATTGATTCAAGAGCTGGAAATTTTTACCGGGATCATTTTTTGGATACCATGAAAGAAAAAGTAACCTCAGGGGTTTATGAAATCTCGGATAAAATGAAAGAAAGAGTGTTACGTAGTAAGTCTTTTTTTGATTTTGATGATTTTTTCACAGCACCAATTTCTGGTTATGCGAATGTTTTGGAATATTACAATATTTGTTCCAGCGTCAAATACCTAGGTGGAATCAAAGTACCTGGCCTGATTGTCCATGCCGACGATGATCCGGTGGTTCCTTCCGAAGTATGGCATGAAATTCGTTGGAAATCCTACCCGCTCATACAAACGGTTCTTACGGAAAAAGGGGGACATGTTGGATTTATCAGTGACCCTTCTCCGGACAATCCAGAAGGAAGATGGCTTCCACGGATCCTACTCGATTTTTTTGATTCCCAAATCAAATCGTAATCATCATAGTAATTAAAATTTTAGGAAGGGATGTATGCGAAACCTATTAAGAGAATGTTTGGCGGAAGAATCCGGATTTGTGGAACTAAGATACCACCATAAGGAAAGTCGTTCCTTCTTTGCCGAAAGGGGACGTGTGGAATCCACTGCCCTACGCAAAAGAACAGGTGTCGGTGTTCGTGTTTTGGAAGCGGGAACTTGGGGATTTGCATCTACTAGTGATATTTCCAAATCCTCCATCCAAAATGCCATCCAAGTAGCAAAAAAAGCGGCGCGTTTATCATCTGCTCTTAGAAAGGAAAAAATTCCCAATTTACCAAAAGCAAATTTTGCTATTGGTGATTTTATCGGCAAAGGGATTGAAGACTTTCGTAACCGAACTGTAGAAGAAAAATTAAAACTCGTTCTCGACATCCAAAATGCTGCCGCCAAACAATCGGCAAAACTCCAATCCGTGGGCTGTGGGTATTCTGAAATTTATGAAGAGAAAGCGATCGTGACTACTGACGGCGCTGATAGTTTTTTTAGTATGGTAAGACCTGAATTTCGAGTGTCCGCTGTCGCAAAAGAAGACGGAAAGATGGAATCTGGTTCTCATTCCATAGGAGTGACAGGCGGTTGGGACTGCCTATTTCGTTCCCAATCTCCCACAGAAATTTCCGACGAAGCCTGTAAAACAGCTGTGGATTTACTTTCCAGTTCTTTACCTGACGGGGGACTTTCCACTGTCATTTTATCCCCATCGATTGTGGGATTACTGGTTCACGAAGCCATTGGCCATACGGTGGAGGCAGACTTTGTTCTCTCAGGTTCTGTGGCCCAAGGAAAAATTGGCCATAGAGTTGGTTCCGACTTGGTGACGTTATGCGACTCTGGGTATTCGGAATATTACGAAGGAGCTGGTGGTTCCATTCCTGTAGATGATGAAGGAGTCATTCCCACAAACACAGTCATCATTAAAAACGGAATCCTTTCTTCTTACCTCCACAACAGAGAAACAGCTGAACGATTTGGAGTGGCACCAACGGGATCGGCAAGGGCTTGGGAGTATGGTGATGTTCCTCTCATTCGCATGCGAAACACTTTCCTTATGCCAGGAAATTCCAGTTTGGAAGAAATGATCGCCAACACAAAAGATGGTTACTATCTGGATGGGGCAAAAAATGGCCAAGCGGATGCGACAGGTGAATTTATGTTTGCCGTGCAAAAAGCCTACCGCATCCAAAATGGAAAGATCACGGATCTTTTAAAAGGTGTGACTGTTTCAGGCCTTGCCTTTGATGTTTTACAAAATGTTGATATGGTCTCTAAAGAATTCAAATGGGATTTGGGTTCAGGGCATTGTGGGAAAGGACAACCTGCTAAAGTAGATGCGGGTGGACCTTATGTTCGCACAAAAGTATTATTAGGTGGTAAATAATGGATCGTAATTCGATTGAAAAACGTTTGAACGACCAAAAAGATTTACTTTCTAATTTAGTCAAAAAAGCAAAAACGAATGGGATCGATCAGGTAGAGATTTATTCCAGTTACGGATATTCGGAGGACGTTAGTTTAGAAAAAAATGACTTAAACAACTGTACTGCGAACGAAGAAAATATGTTCGGAATTCGGGTGATTCATGAGGGAAACCAAGGTTTTATTATCTCCAATCACATCCCTAGTCTTTATCAGTCCATTGAAGAAGCTTACAGTTTGGCTAAAAGCCAATCCACTCCTGATTTGGATTTAGTCCTACCGGAACCTGAATCCATCCAGAATCATTTTAACCAATATGATGATTCTTTAGATTCTATGGGAATTGAAGATTTGGTAGCATCCGCGAAAGAAGCTCTCGGATGGAGAAATGATTTGTATTCCAAAGTCAATATTGACTCAGGAGACTTTTCGCTTAGCAAAGGTTATAAACTGATTGTTTCTTCCAAAGGTGTGATGGCCCATGAACTAGGTGCTGAGCTTTCCGCATCGGTGATGGGAATGGGTGTGGATGGAGATTTAGTCGGTAGTTTTGACTATGATTCTGCCAGTGGGTTTGACAAAACCCAGTTCCAAACTTTATGGAAAAAAGCCTTTATGAATTTTGGAGACAAATGTATGGGAGCGTTATATGCCAAACCCATCTCTGGATTTCAAGGAAAGGTTTTACTACCCCCTGAGGCTGTGTATTCATTTTTTCTCGGACTTTTTATAGGTTCTTTAAACGGAACAAGCCTACGCAAAGGAAAATCCAAAATGGCAGGGAAGTTAGGTGAAAAAGTGGCATCTCCTCTGCTTTCGATTTGGGATGACCCAACAAACGATCGTTTTATGGGTTCCACTGGATTTGATCGTGAAGGCCTCCCCACTTCAAAAAAATCAGTGCTGACAGAGGGAGTTTTGGAAACTTACTTTTATAATACCTACGAAGCAAAAAAAGCAGGGCTTCCTAAATCCAATGGTTGTGCCACAGGTGGAGCCCAAAGCCTCCCTGGTTGTGGTCCCAAACAATTACAAATTGCCCCGGGAAAATCTTCAAAAGATGAGTTTTTGAAACTTCCCGGAAAGACACTATTTGTGAACCGGATCTCTGGAACCAAAGATGGGGCTTCGGGTGATTTTTCAGGAGTGATCAAAGGTGGATACCTATTAGAAAATGGAGAAAAGATCCCGGTCCGAGAGGTACAAATTGTGGGAAATGCTTTTGATGCATTAAACCAAATTGAAGCAATCTCCAAAGAAGGAGAACTTCTCGGTGAGTCTTCTTTTGTACCTTATATGCTTCTGGATGGATTTACTATTACGGGAGTGACGGAAGAGTAACCATGCCGCAAGAGATTTTAGAAAGACCGCCGGGAGCCTCCTTTTTTGTGATTCTTTCCTACCAAGAGGAAGGAATCCTTTTTGAGCTGAAGGCTTTAGCGGAAAAACGGTTTTCTAAAATTCTCTATGAATCAGTCTCCCTTCCCAAATGGACCCCTGATGAAACAGAAAGGGAATTTGCTTATCCTGGACGGTTTACAAAAGTCCTTTCCTTCAAACAAAGAATTCATAGAGAAGAACTGGTAGAAAAAAAGAAAGAGTGTTTGGAATTCCAATCTTTATTACAAAAAAAGGACCAGAGTGTGCTTCTGATTCCGGGATACGTCACTTCGCATAACATTGTGATTGCGAAATCAAAAGATGACTTCCACCGGACATACCTATTCCAGGGTGTTTATGGAGAGACTGTTTATCATTTTTCTAGAAGTCAGTTGGTGGTGGCTGAATCTGCACAAAACTACTTTCGAGAAAGAGAGGTGAGTTATTTTTTCAACACTCTCAGGGAATCTTATGAATTTAATAAATTCAAATCTTAATTCAATGCCACTGTCTCAAATTTTCACAAATATAAAAATGAGAAATTTGAATCTGATTTTCTGTTTGTTGATTTTAGGTTGTGGAAGGTTAGAAACTAATTCGTTTCAATTTTGTGATAACTTTAATGAACCCTTAGATTGTACAGAACCCAAAACAGAAAAAGATGTGATTTATCTAGATAAACAATTGTTTAAAAAAGAAAATCCTACCTACGAAGATTTTGGAAATTTTTTATATTTTACGGCAAGAGAAACTCCTGGGTTTCGCCTTGTATTGCCAAAACCATATAACGGAATTGGAAAAGAATCTTTTCGTTCCGGGTATGTTGCCTATTTGAAGTATGGAAATTCTTCCGAACGAATGGAAGGGAATTTATTCCAAAACAATGTAGTGGTTTCTTTTCATTATTTGGGTGCACTCTTAAAGGAAGAGTTTCGACATAAAGGAATCGATAAGTCCCCTTTTCAATTGGAGGACTTAGGAGTCATTTCTTTGGAATACAAAGTGATGGTTCCAGGTATGGAACCAATCACCAAACAGAGAACAGTGGAACTTCGTTGGAAGTAACCACCTTTACTTTTGAATGTAGAGAGCCTTTGGATCAAAGAAAAAATCCGTCGGTGTATAATCCAAACACAACAAGGACAATATAGAAAGTACAGTAGCTCCTACAATTGGGATAAGAAGGTTATCGTCAATGAGTCCTTTGGCAGTAGTATTTGCAAAAAACTCTGTTACGCAAGCGGATAGGACAGAAAGGAATACAATGTAAATCGGAGTCAAAAGAAGGTTTCCTTGGTCATCCAAAATAGCAAGGAAACTTCCTGGCTGGGATTTTGTGATGAGAAACAGTGCAAGGACGGAAAATAAAAAGGCAGGAATCAAAAAACCGATAATCCCTTCAACAGACTTTCCGTTGTAAAATCGATGTTTCCCATACTTACTGCCAACATAGGCGGCAAAAGGATCTCCAATGACCAAAAAGAGAATGGCAAGAATGGCAACTTCAGCGGGGAAAAACAAAACAACAAGGAAGTTGGCAAAAAAATACGGAACGGTTCCGTTGAATCTTTTTCTTTCTGATTCTTTCATTAAGAATCCAAAATATTTGTAAAAGAAGTTTTCAAAGCCGGAATGACTCAATCGAACAAATTCCAATACAAACAAAGCAATCAGTAGGACAGCAAGGGCTGTGACGAGAATGGCACGTGTTGCAAATACAAGGCCAAAGGCATCCTTAAAGGGATCAAAAAAAAGAGTCACGGGAATGATGAGCCCGAGCACATGCCAAATTTTACGAAAAAAATTAAATCCTGAATTCACGTTTTTACCTGCTGGGTCTTGAGGCCATTTTAAATGCGGCCTCTTCATTGTTTGCTATGGGAAATAAATTACGAACTCCTGCCATTAAAAAAGCTTGTCTAACGCTTA
This sequence comes from Leptospira bourretii, assembly GCF_004770145.1. NCBI lineage: Bacteria > Pseudomonadati > Spirochaetota > Leptospiria > Leptospirales > Leptospiraceae > Leptospira > Leptospira bourretii. The sequence goes on from NZ_RQFW01000019.1 coordinate 20,917, forward strand.
ACGGCAGATTGACTAAGATGATTTTATGTTTGTGAAGGAAGGCTTCTTCGCTGAGAGTTTTGAAAGCGATGATTCCTTGGGTTGTGACCATATTCAATTCTTCCAAATCCAGAATGACAGACCCATGTTTTAAGGAATTGAGTACTGATTTGATACATTTCTCAGCAGTGAAGTTATTTAGGTTCCCCTGCAATTTGGTTACATACACAGTGTCTATTTTTTCAGTGGAAACTACTAAATCGTCTAAGCTCATAAAAAATTCTATTTTTCTTATTTCATTCTTGCACTCTATTGCAAGTAAATAAAACTTTTGGAAGGAGTGGAGTTTGAAGGTAACGGTTGCCCATTTATACAAAAAACTAGAAGAACTGGATCGTGATGTCGTCGAACTAAAAAAATTGACGGATCGCCTAGCTTCCGATAGGGAATATTCCCCCATTCTGAAAGAAACATTTTTATCGGAAATGAACAAATTAGAGGATCAAAAATCGGAGATTCTCAAATTAAACGTTTCTCGTTCCGAACCTTTGGTCAAAAAAACTGCTGTCATTGCAGAAAAACCGGTTATTCCTACTCCACCAGTTTCGGATTCCAAAAAGCCCGAAAAACCTGTTCGCAAATATTAAATAATACTGAAAATAGACAAGGATATCCAATGAATCTAAACAAACTTTTCACTCTGGGTCCCGTACTCGGTTTGATCTTCGTATCACTTCTCAATTGCTCCAAGGATTCAGAAATCCTTGCGACATTTGATGGTGGAACTGTAACACGCAAAGAAATGAACTTTGTGATTGAGGCTTCTAAAAGAGGAAACACAGAACCGCAACCAATCAGTGCTGACATCCAAGCCAAAATCTTAGAAAGTATCGCTTTAGAAAAAATCTTACTAAAAGATGCAATCTCTTCCAAAAAAGTTGCGGAAGCAGATGTTCAAAAAATTGAATCATTAGTGAACCAGTTTTTGAAATTAAACGTTTATATGCGAGAGTATGTTAAAAACGGTTTAAAAGAAAAACCTCTTGAATTTGTAAATCTTCAGCTAGCGCTTGTTCGTGGTGAAGATGAAGCAACGAATCTGAAAAACGCAGAAGCCTTAGCTACAAAACTGAATTCACTTTCGGATAAAGAAATTGCAGAAGAAATTTCCAAGGTAACGGAAGATATTACCAGAAGACCGATTGCGGGTAAGTTAGAACCTTTTTGCACAAATTGTGCGGAAACTCCTTTGGAAGACATTCTAACAGAAGTAAAAAAAGCTAAAAAAGGAACTTTTATTTCTTATGCAAAAGCCGGTGAAGGTAGGATTGCATACGTTGTTCGTGCAACCGGAACAGAAAAGGTTCATCCAGAAAGATTAAAAAAATATTTTACATCTATTTTTGATGATTTCAAAAAAGAAGCAACTGAATACGGAAAATCTCACGAAGATGCTGAAACAAAGGCTTCTGTTGCTTACTTTACCGAAGGTGAATCTGCTGACAAAGCAAACCAGTTTGCTTCTCATACGATGAAAGAATATGAGCAAGGATTGTATCAAAAAGAACTAAAACGAATCACAGAAGAAAGTGGCATTACTGTTGCAAACCTTCCTCGTTTTTCGGGCCCAAATGATATTGATCCAAAAATTTTTACTCCAAATTACTCTTTATATACTGCTCGTGATGGCAAAAACTACACTTGGAAAGATTTAACATCTGACTTTGAAGCCATTCCAGACGTTTTAAAACAAGAATACAAAGATGAAAAATCCAAAACTTGGGACATGTTGAATTTGTTTCAGTCTACCATCCTCCAAGGAAAAATTGCAGAGACCTCTGACCAAGTGCAAGATGTTGGTTCGGAGATTGGGTATATCATGCAGATGGATAAGATGAAAGTTTCTTTGGCGTTAAAATCGCTACAAGATGAAATCAAAGCCATTCCTGTGACTGTAACAGAAGCACAAATGAGAGATGCCTATGAAGCGGGAAAAATGTACGCTTATGCAGACCCAGATCCTAAAAACCCACAGAATCGCATTCCTAAGCCTTATCCTGCAGTTCGTGAGAGAATCAAATCGGAAATGGAAGGTGCACAAAGGAATTCCTTTATTGAACAAAAAGTCGCAGGTTTAAAGACCACTTACAACTTGGTCATTGCTTCTGATCGTTTAAAAGAAGTTACATTATAGCCCTTGTAAGATTTGGAGTATGGCAAAATTTTTTTATTGAATTTTGCCATATTTGACATATTCTGACTGTTAGGGGGGATAAATGAACAATCACATTTACATGCTTCGAAAGAAGAGAGGGATCAAACAGTACGATATGGCAAGGGCGCTGGGAGTTTCTCCAAGTTACCTATCCAAAATTGAGACTGGAGCCCAAGATCCGACTGAAAAATTCAAGTCGTCTTGTGCAAAATATCTCAAAACCTCTGTTGATAAGCTTTTCAACGAAAGCGCTGTGGAAGACATCTACCCTGAGTTTTCCAACGGATTGAAAAATAAACTTTGGGCAGTCCGACGTGAGTTAGGAATCAAACAATACGATTTCGCAAAGAAATTGAAGGTTTCCACTCCGTTTCTGTCAAAAGTAGAACTGGGACTTTTGGAACCACCTGAAGATTTTAAAAATCTGGTCTCCAAAGTTCTAAAAATGGAAAAAAACGAGCTATTTCTCGGCTAATTTGAAAATCACCAAAGCAAGGTGTCAAAGCCTTGCTTTTTCTCAATCTTCTACAAAAAGATTTTGTCACATAATTCCTAATACATTCAATAGTCCCTGATGGAAAAGAGACAAGTGGAACACCATGATGGCTGGGCCAGTCGTATCGGTTTGATTTTGGCTGTAGCAAGTGGTGCGATTGGACTTGGAAATTTTTTGAGATTTCCTGGGCAAGCCGTACAAAATGGTGGTGGTGCCTTTATGGTTCCTTATATCACAAGTTTCCTCATTTTGGGAATCCCTGTTTGTTTGGCAGAATGGACCATGGGCAGGATGGGTGGCAAACATGGACATAGCACTCCCTTTATCTTTCGTGAATACTTAAAAGGATTCCCTCTCAAACTTTCTGGGACCATTGGCGTGATGATTCCTGTGATGATTTACGTTTATTATGTTTTTATCGAATCTTGGTGTTTGGCTTATGCTTATTATTTTCTCACAGGGCAAATGTCCCTCACAGGTTCAACCCAAGATGCGATGACAAAACAAGCTTCTACTTTCTTTATGCATTTAACTGGTGCCGAAGCAAATGGATCCAGTTTTCAGTCTCCTATCATTGTATTTTTTTTACTCTGCGTTTTGTTTAACTTTTTACTTGTATATCGCGGTCTTTCCAAAGGACTCGAAGCTTTTGCAAAAATTGCGATGCCGCTAATGGGAATTTGTGCTACCATCATTCTCATCCGTGTTCTAACAATTCCTGGAATTGAATCAGGTCTTGCCGTTATGTGGAACCCAGATTGGTCAAAACTGACCCAACCTAAGGTATGGATCAGTGCTGCAGGACAAATTTTCTTTTCTTTATCAACTGGTTTTGGGATTGCTCTCGTGTTTTCTAGTTTTTTAAAGAAAAAAGACGATGTGGTTTTGTCGAGTCTCTCCTCTGCTTCTTTGAATGAGTTCGCAGAGGTTGTGTTTGGTGGGATGATCACCATTCCCGTAGCTTTTTTATTTTTAGGAATGCAAGTGACTTCCTTTGGGACTTTTGGAATGGGATTCATTGCCTTACCTTCCGTGTTTGGAATGATGCCTGGAGGAGCCTTCTTTGGAGGACTCTGGTTTCTTGTATTGTTTCTTGCTGCCATCACTTCCTCTGTGACAATGTTGCAGCCTGGAATTTTATTTTTAGAAGAAGGATTTCATATCGGTAGACGGAAATCTTCCCTACTTTTATTTCTTTTTACGTTTTGTCTTTGCCTTCCAATCATTTATTTTAACAAAGATTTTGCAGCACTTGATATTGCCGATTTTTATATTGGAACCATTATGATTTACATCTTGGCCTCCATTCAAATTTTTATCTTTGTTTTTAAGATTGGCGTGGAAAACGGAGTCAAAGATGCGAATGAAGGTAGTCTGATTCCCTTCCCTAAATCAATTCAGTTTGTTTTGAAATACATCACTCCCTGGTTTTTACTTTTTATCTTTGTTTCTTTTTGTTACATGAACTTACCTGAATATTTAGATAAAATGAATCCAGAAGTTATGGGTTCCCTCGCTGAAATCAAAGGGGAAAGTGTAGAAGATGCCAAAACCAAAGCAATTGTTGCTCGTTCTGTAGTGATAGGACTTGTTTTGATTTATGGATTTATTTATGTTTTAGTTTCCAAAGCCTTGGGTCACAAAAAAGGAAAGGTGGTCACATGATTCCATCTGGGGAACTAAATTGGCAAGGAATTCTGATCATGACAATCTCTCTTGTTTCTGTGATCAGTTTAACTGTTGTTTGTATCATTCTTCTTTTTCGCAATAGGCATTAACGATTGGACGTACAATCTGTTTTTACAAACAAACTTCCAAAACTTTGGAAGGATTATGAAGTCAGAAAAGAACAAATGGAAATGGCAACTTCCATTGAGTCTGCTTTTAACACTGGGTCAAATTGGGTAATTGAAGCAGGGACTGGTGTTGGAAAGTCCCTTGCGTATTTGATCCCCAGTGCCCTATTTTCATTGGAAAATGATTGTACCGTGGTTGTTTCCACCGAAACAAAATCCTTACAAGACCAATTATTATATAAAGATATCCCACTAGTAGCAGAAGCTCTTGGCGTTTCAGTCAATGCAATGGTGGCTCTTGGTGCCAACAACTACCTTTGCAAACGGAAATACAATCGAGTGATGGAACGGGGTGACTTTGGTCCAGAAATGGAATCTTCCATCCAATACTTTGTGAATTGGGAAAAACAAACTACGGCAGGAATCCGAGCAGAATATGATGGGTATTTATCGAATTCCTTTTGGAGTTCGGTTTCACGTGAGTCTGACAATTGTTTGGGGAGAAATTGTCCCAACTTTAGTTCTTCTTATTATTTTTTAGAAAAGGAAAAATGGAAAAAAGCCAATATCCTGATTGTAAACCATCACTTACTTGCAAGTCATTTGGCAGGGGATTTTAAACTCCTCCCACCGTTTTCGCAACTGGTCATTGATGAAGCACATGCTTTCCCTGAAATTGTAGGAAAGGCCTTTGGATCTGAAATTCGTTATGATCTCCTGATGAATCTCCTCCATTACCTTTATTTTCCCGAAAAACGTACAGGGCTTGTCTTAAAGCTAAAAAACGGTGAAAAAATCATGAAGTCGGTGGAGGCTTCCATTGGTTATGCGAATGATTTTTTTCGGATGTTACTTTCTGCCATCCCTCTACAATTCAATCAGTTTTCTACTCGTCATACAGAACGAATTAAATTGGATAATGGAGCCTTAGAAGATACCTTAGCTGATTTAGCCTCCCAATTAGAAGGTCTTCTTTCTAAATACAAAAAAGACAGTGAGGATATGGAAGAAAAGGAAATGGCTCTTGGGTTAGAGATGGTTTCCGGAAACCTAAAAAAAGCCTCCTCTTTCTTAAATGATTTCCGACTGAAATCCAATCCTAATTTGGTTTTTTGGATAGAACCGCCCCCACAATCAGCAAAAGATCCATTTTATTATTTATTCTCCCAACCGAAAAATACAGATGAAATTTTGGCAAATTCACTTTTTCCCAATATGGATTCAGTTGTTATGACCTCTGCCACACTTTCTCCTACTGCGGGAAACTTTCAGTATTTTTTAAAAGAAGTGGGAACAACAGAGGTTAAAACAAAAACACTGGCTTCGCCTTTTGCTTACAACACACACTCTCTATTGTTTGTACCAAAACAAGTCGCAGATCCTGTCCAAGACCCAAAACGAAATAAGTCAGATCTTTCTTATTGGATCGCACGCCTTCTTAAACTTTCCGAAGGAGATGCCTTTGTCCTTTTTACATCCAATAAACTATTATCAGAACTTTATGAAGAGTTACGGAATCAGGTTCCATATCCTATTTTTTCGCAGACAGAAATTGGACCGATTGCCGCCAAACGAGAGTTTCTTGCCAATGAAAAAAGTGTCCTTTTTGGAGTCTCTAGTTTTTGGCAAGGTGTGGACATAAAGGGTGATAAACTTCGCAATGTGATTGTGACAAAACTTCCTTTTCAAGTCCCAACAGAACCTGTGCTCCAGGCAAAGATGGAAGATATGGAACGGAAAGGGAAAAGTCCCTTTTGGGAAATGCAGGTCCCTAAAACTTGTTTGCTTTTGCGACAAGGATTTGGCCGACTCATCAGATCCCAGTCTGATACAGGAATGGTCAGTATCCTTGACCCTCGTGTACATACAAAGTCCTACGGAAAAAACGTCTTGCAAAGTCTTCCAAAGGGAGTTCCTCTCATTACAGAATTTAACGAATTGGAAAGAAAATTCCAACTTTTGCCGAAGTCTTAACTATGAAACGAATCTATCCATTATTGGCTTTACTCCTTTCTGTTTCTCTTGGTTCAAAACCCATTCAAGATAAGGATATTTATTCCTCAGTTGTCAATTGGACAGACCTTGTCGTGACTTCTTCCGTAAAAGAAACCATTCCCAAAATAGTATTTGATGAGGATGACCCTGAATTCTCTGGTAAAAACACAGCTACTAGCCAAGGGAAAGCCCATTCCATGGCGAGGAAAAAAGCCCGAGAAAAACTCCGCGTGCGACTCAGCCAAAGGTTAGAGTCAATTTTTTTCAATGCAGATTATACCGTGTACGAATACACACAAGTGAACCAACAAGCAAGGCTTCGACTCAATTCTTATATAGGTTCAGAAAAAGAAGAATACGATTTTCAATTTGTAAAAAATGTTTTGGAAGCAAAGGCTAGTTTGCCGCTGAAAGGAAAGGATGGAATCCTTGCCCATATTCCTTTTGAATACGGAACAGAACCTGTTCCTGAGTTTAGTGAAGAAGTTGTTCCGGTGGAATTTTCAGGCCTTGTAGTAGATGCACGTCATCTCAATCTAAAACATGCACTTTTCCCTAAGATCCAAACAGACAGAGGCCTAGACATATACTCCCCTCTTTATGTTAAAGAAGCCTATGCGATGGAAACAGGGTACATTGTGTACAGAGAAGAACAATTAGGAAAAGGAATTGAAGCGAAGGTTGGAAAAAATCCATATTTTGTTTTAGCACTTGCTACAGCAGGAAAAAATCAAACCGATCTTGTGATTCCCACTGACGAGGCGGCCAAGTTACTAAGCCACCCCGAAACTCGAAAAAATCTTACACGTTGCAGAGTTTTGATTTTAGTTTCTCAGTAAGAGATAAAAACATTTTTTCTGCTTTTACATAGTCTCCGTGAAAGAGATAAGCAAAACCCATGTCTTCTAAATCCTTATGAGCCAACGAACTAGTTTTTGTTTCTAATTCTGCTATTTTTTTGTAAACGGAATCATACATTTTTCGTTTTTCTTCAAAACTTGGTAGATTCAATTTACCAGGAATGTTTTCAAAAATTAGATTTGCTTCCTTGTGACGATCCAAAAAGAGAAGTGCCATACCCACAAGTTTATGGATATCAGAATCATTTAACAACTTCATGTTATCACGGAATACTTTGATCACTTCATCATATCGTTTTAAATAGTATGTTGAGATTAGTTCTTCTTTGACAAAGGAGTTATCATTCCATTGTTTTTTGTATCTTGTTATGATAGACTTCGCATCTTCATAAGCTTCTGCACGGAAGTAGATTTTAATCGCAGTTTGGATGATAGAAAAACAAAGAGGATTTGTTTGTGTGGCAAAATATAAGTTTAGATTTTTGCATGCATCTGTTGTTTTTCCAAGTTCATGATTTTGGATAGCATCGACAAGAGGAGCTAGGTTTGAGATTCCTTTTGGTGCAGCGACAGTCACTCTTCCTGTCAGTTCATACAAGGCCAAATAACCAAGATGTTGGATATAAAAGTTCTCAGGATGACGTTTTGCAAGAACAACGACATCTTCGTTTGATCCTACCTCATATAAATCCCAAGCTTCCTTCTCGATGGATGTATTTAAAACTTGGGTTGCTTGCTGTGCCATAAGGTTCCTCTCTTTCTATAAAAAGATCGGTTTGTGCACAAAATTTCCTTTAAGAAAAATTATGGACTTAGTCTGTAAATCATCCTCGGGAAAGGAATACATTCCCGAATATGGGACAAACCACAAATCCATGCGATCACACGTTCTAGACCCATCCCAAATCCGGAATGCGGAACGGAGCCATATTTGCGTAGGTCCAAATACCAAGAATAATCTTCCGGAGGGAGGCCTTCTTCTTGTAATCGTTCTACGATTTTATCAAAAGATTCTTCTCTTTCGGAACCACCAATGATCTCTCCAATTCCATCAGGTGCGATCAAATCGGCAGAGAGAACGGTTTTGGGGTCATTTGGATTTTGTTTCATATAGAAGGCTTTGATCGCCCTTGGGAAATTTTGGATGAAGATGGCGTTCCCATAATGGTTCGTCAGGATTTGTTCTCTTTCCGAATTGATGTCCTCACCCCAAACAATTTCTTCACCAGCTGTCTGCAAAACTTGGATTGCTTCGCCGTAGTCCACTCGGGGAAATGATTTTTTTAATTGTTCTAAAAGAGGAGCTGGGTCCCGGTCCAGAGTTTTTAAGTCTTCTAAAGTTCGTTCAATGGTCGTTTGGAGGACTGTTTTGACAAATCGTTCCTGTAAATCCAAGTTTCCATCTTGGCCAAGAAAAGCAGTTTCTGCCTCAAGCATCCAAAACTCAGTTAAGTGCCTTCTTGTTTTGCTTTTTTCAGCCCGAAACGTTGGACCAAAGCAATACACTTTGGAATGGGCAAAGGCAGCAGTTTCGAGATAAAGTTGACCTGTTTGGGCTAGGTAGGCTTGTCCTAGATCAAAGTATTCCGTTGAAAACAAAGTCCCGGCGGACTCACCGATGGATCCTGTCAGGATGGGTGTGTCTATGAGAGTGTAGCCATCGTTACGAAAGAACTCACGGATGGCAAAAGACAATTCGGAACGTACCCTCTGGATGGCTAGTTGTCTTTTCGATCGTAGCCAGAGATGTCTATGGTTGTGTAAAAAATCTGGCCCGTGTTCTTTGGGTGTGATGGGATATTGGTGTGATTCTCCGACAACCGTAAAGGAATGTAGGAAAAGTTCCCTACCACCGGGTGCTTTGGGATTCTCTTGTAACACTCCGATGACGACAAGCGAAGTTTCTTGCGGGAGAGCCTTTACATCTTTGAATGTTTCTTCACCCAAAAATTCTTTTTCTGCCACTATCTGAAAAATCTTACCGTCCATCCGGAGTTGGAGGAATTGGACATGGTTGTTTCCACGGAGTCCTTGGACCCAACCTTGGAAACGAACGGTAGCAGCGGAATGGGGAGAATTGGATTGTGATGGATCTAAACTTGGAGTCATGGATGGTTTTTTCTGTTTGCCAGTTCGATTTTCTCTGAAATTTTGAACTTACAGAATGAAATCTAGCATCCTATTAGACGGTAAAGCGATTTCCGAAAAAATTCGAAATCGAATCGCAGAAACACTAGCAAAAGCTAAATCCGAAGGCAAAGGCGTCCCGACTCTTGCGACCATCCTTGTTGGGGATAACCCCGCATCCGAAACCTATGTGAACATGAAGGTTAAGGCCTGCGAAAAAGTGGGAATGGGCTCTCGTTATGTTCGGATGAAAGAAGAAACAACCACAGAAGAGTTGTTAGCTGAAATTAAAAAACTGAATGCGGATGATTCAGTGAACGGAATCCTTTTACAACATCCAGTTCCGCATCAAATTGATGAACGTCTTTGTTTTGATGAAATTGCATTAGAAAAGGACGTTGATGGTGTCACCACCATTTCTTTTGGTAAACTATCAATGAACAGTGAAGCCTATTTTCCATGCACACCGTATGGGATGGTTCTTTTGCTTCAGGAATATGGAATCGATGTTTCTGGTAAACATGCTGTTGTTGTGGGAAGGTCCCCTATTCTTGGAAAACCAATGGCGATTATGCTTACAAACTTAAATGCCACTGTTACCTTATGTCATTCGAAAACAAAAAATTTACCAGATCTTGTGAAACAAGCGGACATCGTTGTTGGTGCTGTTGGGAAACCAGAATTTATTAAAGCAGATTGGATTAAGGAAGGTGCAGTCGTTTTGGATGCTGGTTATAATGTTGGCAACGTTGGCGATATTGAGATCTCCAAAGCAAAAGACAAAGCTTCTTATTATACTCCTGTACCTGGTGGTGTTGGTCCGATGACGATCTCAGTTTTATTGCTGCAAACCATGTATAGTTTTTTAAATCAATTTTCTCCTAAGTTGGATTCTCATGCCTCAAACCGTTAGTTTTGACGAATGTTTTCAAACGGTTCCAAAACTAGACCCACCATCGGACTTGGATAGTTTCTGGAAGGCAGGGATAGTCGAATTAAAAAAAGTTCCGATCAAAGCAACGTACAAAACTGTTTTGAAAGGATCGTTTATTTGGGAATCTCTTAATGATATTAGTTTTCAGAGTATCGACAATCACGTGTTACATGGAAAGCTGGCAATTCCTCGAAAAAGAGGAAACAGACCCGTTGTTGTTTACTTTCATGACTATTTAGCTGTTCCAGAAGAAATCCAAAAAGGTTATTCCGATTTGGGTGTGGCCCAACTCCATATCACCTTACGCGGACATGGTGAGGAAATGGTTCACGCTCCCCTCGACCCAACTACTGGAAAAGCACTTATTGGTTGGACACCTAATTATTTTGCTCATGGACTTGATCAAAAAGAAGATTTTTACATGCGCAAACTCTACTTGGACGTAATTCGTACAATTGAGTTTTTGCGTTTGACCGACGGGATTGACGGAGACCAAATCATTTTGCATGGAAAATCTTTAGGTTCCGCCTTATCAGTATTTGGTGCAGCCTATTCCGATCGAATCAAAGGATTGATTCTCGAAACACCTTCTTTTTGTTATATTGATAAGGACCAAATTTCTCTAAAGGGGAATCCTTGGATTCGTGAACTCACTCCCTTTTTAGAAAAAAGGGCCACTAAAAAAGTAGATTATAAAAAAGAACTGGCTTATTTCGATGCTTTGAACTTTGCCAAAAAAATCAAAATCCCTGCTCTCTTTTCTTGCGGAATGGAAGATGTGATCTCTCATCCAAAATCCACCTTTGCTTTGTTTAATCATATGAATTGTGATAAACGTATGCAGTTGTATCCAACGGAAGGAAATGAAGCTGGAAAAGACAAACAACCCCAAGCCAACTTGGAATTTGTTAAAGAAATTTTTGCTTTATGACAATACTTCCCTTTGTATTTCAGAATTCCAAATCAGGAAAAAAAGAACCTTTTTTACCGAAGGATCCTTTGAATGTAAGTATCTATTCTTGTGGGCCAACTGTTTATAATTTTGCTCATATTGGAAATATTCGTTCGTTTTTGTTTGTGGACGTTCTTCGCCGTTCTCTACTGCTCGGTGGATATAAACTCAACCAATCCATGAACATCACAGACATTGATGATAAAATCATCAATGAATCGATCAAAAGAAAAATTAGTGTCGAAGAGTTTACTAAACCATGGACAGAAGCCTTTTTTAAAGATTTAGAAACCCTTCATGTTCAAAAACTAGAACACTATCCAAAAGCCACTGAATCTATTGAAGACATGGTAGGACTTGTTGAAACACTTCAGAAGAACGGCCTTGTTTACGAAAAGGATGGGAGTTTATACTTTTCCATTCAAAAATTTAGTCGTTATGGGGAACTTTCGAAAATCGATGTTTCCGGGATGAAGTCTGGTGTTCGATACGATGCAGATGAATATGAAAAGGATGATGTTCGTGATTTTGTTCTTTGGAAAAACCAAAAGAACGAAGAAGAAAAATGTTGGCATACGAAAATCGGAACGGGTCGTCCTGGTTGGCATTTAGAATGTTCCGCAATGATTCGCAAAGTGTATGGTTCCGGCGTTGACATTCATACCGGCGGAATTGACCTTCTCTTTCCCCATCATGAAAATGAAGCAGCTCAAAGTTACGGGGCTTATCCGAACGAAGAGTTTGTTGGGGTATGGTTACATTGTGAACATCTCCTTGTGGATGGAGAAAAAATGTCAAAAAGTAAGGGAAATTTTTATACCTTACGAGACATTTTAGAGAAAGGATATGATCCAAATTCCATTCGTTACCATTTGATTTCAGCACATTACAGAAGTAAGTTGAACTTTTCTTTGAGTAAATTGGAAGAATCCAAAACGGCAATGGAAAGAATTCAAAATACTATTTATCGAATTTTAGATGAAGGGAAATTATGGGACAAGGTTCCGAAATCTTCCAAGGATTTTGTTTTTTCTGTTCCCGAATTACAGAAACTAAATTTGGAGTTTTTGAGTTCGTTGGCAGATGATTTAAATGTTCCCAAAGCACTTGCTTCTGTTTTTGAACTCGTAAGGATTGTGAACCAGTTTTTGGATTCGAATAAAGAACTTTCCGATTCTTTATTTTTAAAAGAAGCTCTATTATTGTTTTTTAAAACAAATGAACTTTTTGCTGTTTTTTCCTTTGAGAAAAAAATCCAGTCTTTGGATGGAATAACTGAAGATTGGATTTTGGAACAAATAGAAGCCAGAAAAACCGCAAAACAAAACAAAGATTTCTCTACTGCCGACAAAATTCGTAAAGAGTTGGAAGAAAAAGGAATCCTTCTCGCTGACACAAAAGAAGGAAAAACCACATGGAAAAAAGCCCAGTAGAAATACTTTTTGGTAAAAGAAATTTTTACGAATTTTTAGAATCTTTGGAACAGATGGCTCCGGAACGAGGTGTAAAAACCATTCGAGAAGTCATTGTCAAAGATTCGATGGGAAATGAAGAAAAACAAAGAATCCGAGGATATATTCCAAATTCCGTAAAGTTTACTACGGTTTCCACGAGAGAGCTGGATCGCATTGCGTCTGATAAAAACCACCAAGGTTATGTTATCATTCGTACAAAACAAAAATCGTTTTCATCACTTGGGTTTGAACAATTTAAACAGAATGTAGAGGCCGGCGAAGGCCCAATTCTCATATTGGATCGTATCCAGGACCCTGGGAATCTTGGGAATATTCTGAGAACCGCTGAATGTATGGGCGTGAAACATGTGTTAATGTCCGATCGGGATACTTCGCCAATTACTCCTGTTGTGGAAAAGGTTTCTGCGGGAGCGGTCCATCATTTACAAATCTACCGAGTTGCAAACTTGATGCACGGGATGGAATTTTTAAAAAAAAATGAATACTGGATTCTTGCCACCGACGAGGAAGGTGAAGAAGCTATTTGGGAAACTTTGCCTGATGCATCTCAGATGGCGGTCATTATGGGGAATGAAGGTGAAGGTGTTAAACGGTTGTTATTAGAAGAAGCAGATTATGTAGCAAGGATCCCACTATTTGGTTCTGTAACATCTTTAAATGTAGTGGTTGCTTGCGGAATCACTTTGGATCGGGTACAAAATGTTTCGCGTTAGGCGAAATATTATTATTTTTGTTTTAAATCTTTTGATTGGAACTTTCGTATTTCCATCTTGTATTTACGACTTCTATCGAAAGGAATTTGTCTCCGAAGAGAAAAAAAACGACGAAGTGCTTTTATTTGCTCTTCTTGGCCTCCTGCCCAATCCCAACCAAAAGTTATATGGTTTTTTCCCTGGTTTTTCAAGGAACTTATCAGATTCACAATTTATATCTTCTGAGTTTTTCCCCAAGTCTGGGAAAAAAAAGATCGTTTTGATTCATGGCTGGAATCCTGCTGAAAGAGATTCTGACCCCATCACAAACGATGAGAAAAAAATTCAAAATATAAAAAATACATTTTCCAATGGGCTGATTCACTTTCAAGAAGGCAGGGCCTCAGCGAACAGCGAATTTGATTTCTATGTATATACTTACCGAACTTCCAATAGTATTCTAATCAATGGAAAACAATTTTTTAACACGTTACGTGTCAATTTTACCGATTCCGATCAGGTTTACATTATTGCCCATTCGATGGGAGGGCTTGTGACTCGTGTGGCATTATCTCCTGACACTGGAAACCTTCCCTTCGTTCGATTGGTCGTCACTTTGGCTAGTCCTCAATTTGGATCTCCATTTGCAACACCCAGTTTTTTAGCAAGTAACCCTTTCTTAAATGACCTAGGAAATTACCTTGTGGGAACTCAAGGTGGATCCGAACTGGGATATACCAACCAAGGTTCTGGCCAATCCAATTTGAATGGGGCTGAGAATCTTGTCCTTGATGTGATCAACCAATCCTATTTGAACTACAACCTAAATGGAAAGTTTGTCAGTTTTGCAGGGGTAATGAGCGGTTGTAATGATGGAGAAACTTTTTATTATAATACTGGGTGTACGATTTTATCGAATGCAGGGTTTACTCAATCAGATGGAATTGTTCCTCGAAATAGTGCAAGGCTTGGAAATCTAACCTACAAACAAATTGATATAGCCGATTGTGATCATTCTATGATGGCTTTTCAAACTGTTGACCCAAACGATCCCAAAAGTTTAAATCTATTTACACAGGTGATCACAGAAATTCGAAATTCTCCTTATTAATGTGAATCAATCCGAATGTTTTATTTTGTTTCGTTTTGTTGTAAAGATTTGAGAGAAAGATATAATCCAATTAATCCCATAATAAAAACCAAAAGACCAATGATCAGTAAACCTTCGTTCCATAACAAACACTGGACTGTATAGAGTCCACCAAACACAAAAAAGAGACCAGAAATGGTTCCAACAAGAGAAACAAACAATTCATTTGGGTAAATGATTTGTTTGCGATTCTTTTCCGTAACAAATAGTCCCTTCCAAAAAAAATATGGGGGTTTGGTTCTGTCGTAGAACTGAAACAATACATTCCGATCTGTATTTGGCAAAAAGTAAGTTGATACAATGAGTACAATAGCGGATGAAACTGCTGTGCATAAAATGGAATATGGAAATCCTATTTTTAAGTACACAGAAAAGAGTAAGTATAAAATAGGAGAAAGAATGAATGCAAAAATTTCTGTCCAAGCAGAAATTCTCCAAAAAAACCACCTTGCAATTAAAATAAATCCAATACCAGAAGATGCTTCCAATAAAAAAACCCAGGCCCCTTTTATTGTATCCATTCCATAAACTGCTAAAAAATAGGAACAAACAGCTGTTATGATTTGAATTCCATACGAAACTTTTAAATAATAAGAATCCGACCTTCCCTTTTGTATCATTGGTTTCCAGAGGTCATTTACTAAATAAGATGCTCCCCAATTCAAATGAGTGGCGAGTGTGGAAAGATAAGCTGCAAGGAATGCGCTGAGCATTAGTCCCATCATTCCATTTGGCATTCCTTCTTGTAAGACCATCAGAAATCCTTTCCCACTTTCTACTTCCGTAAGATTGGGATATAAAACAATGGATACTAATGCGACTAGAATCCATGGCCATGGACGAACAAAATAATGCGCAACAACAAACCAAAGAGAACCTTTTAAAGCAGCATTTTCATCTTTGGTAGCCAAAATTCGCTGAGCAATATACCCTCCCCCTCCCGGCTCCGAACCTGGATACCAACTAGACCACCAAAGAACTGTTAATAGAATTAAGAAATGGTCCCATGGTAAACTTCCTTCTAAACCATTAGGAAAAAAAAGAATTTTGTTTTCATTTAGTTTCGATTTTAATCCTTCCACACCTCCAATAGTTGGTAGATTTATTGCGTAATAAGCAAAAAGGATACAACCGAACCAAGCTAAAAAAAACTGAAATACATCGATGTAGGATATTCCTCTGAGACCAGCTATCGAAGTGTAAAAAACACCAAATAACAATAAATAAACGAGAATATGAGAAGAAGTCATTGTTGGAAAAAAAACTGGAATAATTTTTAGCATCGCCAAATTGACCCAACCAAGTATGACTAAGTTGAGTAAAAAACCAATGACGAAGGCTTTAAACCCTCTTAAAAAATCTGCCTCTTTTCCGCTGTATCGCAGTCCAATGAGTTCTAAATCGGTCGATGCACCTGAACGTTTCCATAATCTAGAAAAAAAGAATACAGTAATAAATCCACCGACTGCCATATACCACCAAATCCAGTTTCCGGCAATCCCTTGTCCTCGTATAATTTCTGTTACAGCAAGGGGAGTGTCTGCTGCAAAAGTGGTGGCAACCATGGCGGTCCCAGCAACAAACCAAGATAAACTTCCTTCCGCTTGAAAGTATTCTTTTGTGGATTTTTGTTTGGATCTAAAACGAAAAAGAAGAAGGAGAATGACTACAAATGGGAAAAGAAAAAATACAAAGTCAAGTGTATGGAAGGAAATCATAATCTCACTTTGATTCCCATCTCTTTCATTGTTTGTTTTGTTTCTTGGATTGAAAATTCTCCAAAATGAAAAATAGAAGCAGCAAGTACCGCATCTGCTCCCCCTCGGAGAATGACCTCTGCCATATGTTCTGGATTTCCTGCCCCACCGGATGCAATGATCGGGATGGAAAGATTGGATGTAAAAGATTTCATGAGTGTGATATCAAATCCATCTTTGGTACCATCTTTGTCCATTGATGTCAGTAAAATTTCGCCAGCACCCATTTCAAAAGCTTCCCTACCCCAATCCAATGCCTCTCTACCTGTCTCTAACCGTCCACCATTGAGATACACTTCGTACCGTTTGCGTTCGGGATGAAATTTGACATCGATCGCACAGACAATACATTGGGATCCATAAATTTCACTAGAATCTTTTAGTAGTTTTGGATTTTGAAAAGCGCTAGTATTAATCGAAACTTTGTCAGCTCCTTTGTTTAAAACTGCTTTCACATCCTCTATTGTACGAATTCCTCCACCAACTGTGAAAGGAATAAAGAGTCGATTGGCCACCTGCTCCACCAAATGGAGAAGGATATCTCGTTTGTCGGAAGAGGCAGTAATGTCCAAAAAACAAAGTTCGTCTGCTTTGTTTTCTTCGTAAGCGACTGCGCAGGAGACCGGGTCACCTGCATCAATTAAGTTAACAAATTGAACACCTTTGACTACCCTTCCTCCTTTGATATCCAAACAAGGAATGACTCTTTTGGTAAGTTCGTCCATGTTAGCTGATCTCGATAGGAAGAGGTAGTTTGCAGATTTCTAATTCCGAAACAGATTTCGCATAACTCAGAAGTTTTGATTCATCAAAATGGGATGAAGTAATTTGTAAACCAATGGGAAGGTTTCCTGAATCCAATCCAGCAGGACAACTGATGGCAGGGACCCCAGCTAAGTTAACCGAAGTGGTAAGGATATCCGCTTGGTACATTTGGATTGGATCCTTTGTTTTTTCCCCAACTTTGAATGCTGTCGTAGGTGAAGTTGGTTGAAAAATAATATCGACTGACTTAAAGAATTCAGCATATTGTTTGCGAATGAGAACTCTTGCTTTTTGGGCTTTTCCGTAATACGCATCATAGTAACCAGAACTTAAAGAAAACGTTCCGAGTAGAATTCGGCGTTTGACTTCTGGGCCAAATCCTTGGGTTCTAGATTCAGAATATAAATCATCCAATTTACCAGCGCCTTCTTTTCTTAATCCATAACGAATTCCATCAAAACGGCTTAGGTTGGAAGAACATTCTGCAGTAGCGATTAAATAATAAACTGGAATTGCATACTTTAATAAAGAAAAATCAAGTGGAACAAGAATTGCCCCCTTCGATTCTATTTCTTTTAATATATCCGTATAACGTTTGTTTACGTCTGGTGAAAAGTTGAATTCTTCCGTTTTCATCACACCAATTCGTTTTCCTTTCCAATCAATGGCAGAAACTGAATTTGTTTCAAAGGAATCTACTTTTGCAGTCGTTTGGTCTTTGTGATCCAATCCAGAAATAATTTCTAATAGGTCAGAAATCCCTTGTAAATCATTAGAAAAAGGTCCAATTTGGTCGAGACTAGATGCATAAGCCACAAGTCCATATCTGGAAACACGACCATATGTAGGTTTTAAACCCCAGATTCCACAGAGTGCAGCAGGTTGTCGGATGGAACCTCCTGTGTCGGAGCCGAGAGAAACCGGTAACATAGAGGCAGCTACTGCAGCCGCCGAACCGCCGCTAGATCCTCCAGGAATTCTATTTGTATCAAAAGGATTTCTTGTTGTTTGGAACGCACTGTTTTCCGTAGAGGAACCCATAGCAAACTCATCCATATTGAGCCTAGGAAATAAAACAAAACCTTTTTCTTTTAGTTTTTGAATGACTGATGCATCGTATGGGGAACGAAAGTTTTCTAAAATATGAGAAGAACAAGAAGTGATTTCGCCAGAGATACAGATATTATCTTTGATTCCAATGGGAATTCCATCGAATTCGGAAAGTAACTTTCCTGCTTTTCTTCGATTGTCGCTTTCTTCTGCTTGGGCTAAAATTCGTTCCTTATTGAATTCTAAAAACGCTTTTACCTTTGCATCTGTTGCTTCGATTCGTTTGATATAAGCTAATACTAGTTCTTTGGAACTAAGACTTCCATCATTCAGTTTTGTTTTGATCTCAGAATAAGTGAGAAAAATTAAGTCTTTCATGTTTCAATCACCTTTGGAACCACAACATATCCATTTTCATAAGCCGGAGCAATTTTTGCTAAATCGTCCCTTTTTAAACCGTTTTCAGCTAAATCTTTTCTTAATTCATAGAAGATTTGTTCATAAATTTCATCATCACCTACACTGGAAGTGTCTAGGTTTTTGATTTCGTCCACATATTGTACAATCCGAGAAAAGTCACCTAACATGGAAGATACTTCGGCATCATCAATGTTAAGTTTTGCCAAATTGGCAATGTTTTTTAATTCTTTTTCATCCATAAGTTTTCCTCAGTATGCATTCCTATCAATAATTGCTTTTAAGGGTGTTAATAAAATGATTTTGATATCGAGTAATAATGACCAGTTCTCAATATAAAATATATCTGCCTCAATTCGTTTTTCAATGGAGGTGTCTCCGCGAAATCCTTGGACCTGTGCCCAACCAGTAATTCCAGCTTTAGCTGCATGCCGTCTCATATATTGCAAATGTTCGTTTCTGAATTTTTCAACATAAAATGGACGTTCAGGCCTTGGTCCGACAACGGACATGTCACCAAGTAATACATTAAAAAATTGTGGTGTTTCATCTAATGATAATTTCCTAAGAACTGCACCAACGGCAGTCACCCGAGGGTCATCCTTGATTGTCCATAAAGTATCAGATTTTTCTTTGGCCTGTACTACCATGGATCGAAACTTGATCATACCAAAAACTTTGTTATCAAGTCCAACTCGCTCTTGTTTGTAAAAGATTGGGCCTCTACTTGTTAGTTTTACAAGTAATGCGATAATTAAATAAAAAGGACTAAATAATAAGATAAAAAATAATGAAAACAGTATATCAAAGATTCGTTTTAAAACTAAATTATATCCCAACCGCAAAGGTATATTTCTGATAGAAATAATGGGAATTCCATCCAGAACTTCTACCCTTCCTTTTGCAGTTACAATTTCTTCATAACTGGGAATTACTTTTAAATCGATACCATGAAAATCAGCAGTATCGATGACTTCTTTTAAAGAATCCCCTTCTTCGTGAGACAAAGCATATACAATTAAGTCAATGTTGTTTTCTTCTACATAAGATTCTAATTTGTTTGTTGTTGTGACTGTATGTAGTTTTTTGGGAGCTAAGTTTTTTTTCCCTGCAACAAATCCTTTCACCATATACCCATAAATGGAATGTTTTTTGATGGTTTCAGAAAAGTTGATGGCAGATCTTCCTGTTCCGATGATAAGAACCGATTTTAAATTGAATCCTCTGCTTCGTAGGTATTGCATAAAAGTACGCAATATAAAATGAGAAAAGGAAGTGAGGATGGTTGTACAAATTGCAAAATAACCAATGACTAATCTGGAAAAACTTTCTCCTCGAAAGAAAAACAAAAGAGAAAGAACCACAAGTAAATTTAAAATGACACCAGTAATGATGGCAAAAAGTTCATCAGAAAAAGATAAACCTCTTCTTGGGTGGTATAAGTCGATAGATAGAAACGATAATACTTGGGAAAATCCGAGTACGATTCCTAAGATAAGATAATTTACAGGATCAATTGTTTGGATTTGAAAACTTGAATCAGGAGAAAGGTAATATCGAATCACATAAGCACAAACAAAACTTGTCAGTGCAATAAAGAAATCTGTTACAATGAACAGGAGTTTGAAGGATTGGCTTCTTTCTTTTAACATGATAAACTCGAAAATTATTCCGTTAAGTCTGTTGTAGTTCCGTCCAGAGGACGTTTGCGGAATCTATACAAACGAACCCGAGTGGCTTGTGCCGAAGACGATTCGCCAAAACTGAAATTGGTTAAGTTAACAGAAAAGTATACAGATTGGTCGTAAAAAGTCAATTGGTTGTTCATTGCAAGACCTCCTGGCAATGCTCTTAGGTTCATACTGTAACCTAAACGGTATTCCCAGTTATGTAAATCCAACTTCAAGGTCATCATGAAGCGGTTGATATTAAAAACAGTTTTTTGTCTTTGTGTTTGGCCTTGGGCACCAGTTCCTGCCGCCAAATCTTCCCAAATGGTTGTTTGGTCATAATTGGTCCCGGTTTGTGATGTGTATAGTTCAGGGCTGGTATTCATAGCATAGAATTGTCCCTGTGCAAGTGCTGTCAAACGCCATGGTTCAGTCACTCGAGAATCTAGTTCTAATTCAATACCGGAATATCTTGTTACTTTTACATCGGTTTTAAAGAAAAATCGGTAACTGTCTAAATAACTATCTTTATAAACATGATACCAAGTAGATCCAATTTCTAAACTTCGAAAAGCTCGAATGATAGGCCAAGAAAACCCACCCATTTTATAAGATACGGTTAAGTTATTTGATAGGGATCTGTTTTGTGGAGTATGGTGCACGTAATCATTATTAATGAATACACCAGAATAAAAATTACGTTTTCTTTCCAGAAGACTTGGTCTACGTGTTGTAAATCCATCCACAAAATCAAAGAATCCACCCACTCGAACAACAGTATAATACCAACGTTGCATATTCGTAAGACCTGGATTGTATGTAGAAGAAAACTGTCGTAAATCACGAATCGTTCTAACAGAAATATCCCAGTCATTAAGGGCATAACTTTCTAAAGAAAACTCAGCTTCGTGTTGTCTTAAATTTCCAAGAATAGGATCTTTTGCTTCTGCTTTGTCAGCATCCAAACGACGATAAGTGGTTGATAAAAAGATTTCTGGAATCCCCATACGAACTGTATGCGATTGGCGAACATACTGATAAGATTGTTGTTTTAAAAGTGTTGCATATGCTTTGTTCACATCACGATCAGGGCTGTTTAAATCATTACCCGAACCAGGAAATTCTACAGTTTGTTTTGTTGCTCCCATATAAACGGAAGGTGTGAAAGACATATATGCGCCCATTGCAATGGGAGAACGAAATCCAGTTTCTCCGATGACATTAGTTTGAGATCGCAAAACAAAGTCTTGGTATTGGCTTCTTGGATCAACCACACCAGTTGTTGGATTCGTTTTTTGTTGTGGAACACCGTAAATCCGATTGATGTTAGTTTGAAACAATAAATCCCAATAGATTGGACTTGTTGTTCCTGGCACCAAGCCAATGTTACTTGAGTTTCTGATCGTTACTGCTGGTAAAGTATCTTGTGCAGCAAAATATTGGTTTGCTTGGATTTGATACACGAGTGTTCGGCTCATGGAAATACCAACGCTTAAATCACCTCGGTTTTCCGTATAATTTAAGTTCCAATTGAGTAAGTTACGAATGAGTCCGAAACGAACATCTCTATATGTATATAAGGACTGTAAAGAGTTGGAAGGTTGGTATCTATTTCCAAATTCATAATCAAACTGACGATTACTGTAGTTTTCATATTGTAATTGAACGTTTCTTGTGTAGTCACGAGAAAAATCATTGAATTTAGCATTCAATCGAATATCTGTTTTCCACCAAGGGTCATAATTAACGCCCGTATTGCGGTATGGCAAACCAGTATTGGGAAACATTTCCCCGCGATCTACATTGTTTGTAACGGCAACGTTGCCGAATCCGCCATTTCTAAATCGATCTTCATACACGGGAGTAATGGCAGTGTTTTTATAATTTGCGTAACCTAGATTGATATTGTAATTTAAAAAGGGAGATAGTTTCCACATCTCTAACTGAGCTGCCTGGCCAGTTTTTTCATACATATCAAATCTAAATTTATAACCGTTGGCAAGGAAGATACTGTTTGGATAAGAATCAGACCATTGGTATGAGTTTTGCCAGAACCAACCTTGGGTATTGTTTTTACCAATTTGAGTTGTAACCCCATTTCCTGATTCTGAGTTATACAATACAGGTAGCCAAAATAAGGATGTTCCTCCTACTTTATAGGAAACACTATATGCTACTACGGATCTATCATCATGTATAAAGATTTTTTTTGCCTGGAATGATTCATGTGGAAGCTCTGCATTACAAGCAGTAAAGTATCCCATTTCCAATAGGTAACGTTTTTCATCTAAACGTTTTATTTTTTGACCAATGAAATGAGATGGAAACATACTCAACTTTGAATTGTAAACAACACCTTGGTTGATTTTTAAATCATAGATCATCCGGTCGCCGTTTACTTTGGCTGATCCGTCTTTGTATTCGACTCCACCTTCCGCATAAATTTCTTGGCGATTGGCATCAATCGAGACGGAATCAGCAACAAGTTCGCCGGATCTAATTTTTAGTCGAACCTTACCACGAAGGACAAGAACCCCACCTTTTGTTTTATCTATGTTTAAAAGTTGCCCTTCCGCTGCGTTTTGAATTTGAATTGGAGGACCTTTTTTGGTTTGAGAACTAAGAAGAGATTCGGGAGTTAAGTTTTGTTCTTCTTCTGGGACAAGTGCCTCACGGAGTCTTTCTCTTTTTGTGTAAATTGTACCGGATGGATTGAGTCCTAAGTTGCGGAGGTTGTCTTCCACTTCGCGATCTGACATGGAATCAACAGATTTTCTAACAAGACCTCTTTGGACTTGTGCCGCTGTTTGTTTTCTTTCTTCTTCCTGCGCATTTTTTGTCTGTCCCGCTTGTTCTGGAAACAGAAGTTTTAGCCCGTTGATATCCTGCGCCAGAATTTCCATTCCGAAGAGAAAACCATAAAATAATATGAGGAAACGAATGGATTTTTGCACAGCGGGCTTTGAAAGTATAGAACGAGAGTTTTACACCGGGCGAAAAAATCAATGGAAAACCAGGCAGAATTTCGGACTCAGGTCCCGTATTTTATCGGAAAAAGAAGTTGCAGAACGATTCATGTAATGGACATAATCAAAAGGCTCAATCATTGGGCATCCGGGAGTTTTGAATGGCAAAAACCTACTCTGGAGAGCGTATTCCTGGTACTTTGCGGTACAATCTCAAAGTCAGAGAAGGAAGTACGGAACATTGTTTTATGGTCCCCGAACCCACCATCCAAATCCCCATGGAGGGTTTTGGTCCAGATGAGAGTGCCAATCGGCTGGCTCTTGCCATCCTCCTTGATTTCACCAAAAATCCACAGACATCATTTTTGTATTATAAAGACTTTAATTTTTTTCTAGCCGGTTTGTTTTTAGAGGACAACTGGATGTTACATTCCAGTCGAATTCAGTTATTTTTTAAATTATTAGAAGAAACTCCGCAGTTACCCAAACCTCTAGTTTTAGGTAACCGCTAAACAAACGTTAAAGTGGTTTGATGATTGGAAGGGTGAAATACCAGGAAGATTCCTCTTCATCTCTGTACATTTTACCTTTATGTTCGATTACAATACTTTTGGTTACTTCTAAGGAATTGATTTGTGCAATTCCCTTCATCAAATCTTCTGCGCCATTGTCTTTAATTTGAATGAGGATATGGCTTGATCCATCCTCTTCCACTTGTTTGAGTATGACTAAGATCTTTCGACCAATCGAATCTTCTCTTGTATTGACACGAACACGTGCATCTTGCATCAAATTGAGGAGGACTTGTTTGATCTTTTGCGGTTGGCAATAAGCAAGCGGAACATCTCCAAACTCAATTTCACATTGAATCCCTTCTTTTAAGAAATACTGGTGGAGGAAAGACCGAGTGTCATTGAGGATACTTCCTAAATTAGAATAAGTCCATTGAGAAGAAGTTGATTGTGAATAAGAGACTAAGTTTTTGATGATTTTTGCAATTCGATCAGATTCTTCTGCGATTTTGGATGCCTTTTCTTCTAAGGAAAGATTCCCTATTTTTTTGGCTTCTAAAGAAATCAAATCTGCCAAATTCAAAATTGAAGTGAGTGGATTATTGACTTCATGCGAGATTCCAGAAGCAACGAGAGCTATGGTTTCCCATTTTTGATTTTCTGCAAGCCTACTTTCAACGTTGCGGATATGTTTTTGGACTTGAGATTTGTATATTGCCATCTCCACAGAAATATATAAATCACGACTGTTAAATGGTTTAATTAAATACCCAAATGGTTCAGTTGCCTTAGCTCGGTTGATGGTAGCTTCGTCAGAATACGCAGTCAAATAAATGACAGGGATTTCCTTTGTTTTTTTTATGATTGTTGCGATTTCAATCCCATCCATGGGACCGTTTAACATAATATCCATTAACACTAGATCAAAATGTTCATTTTCGATATGTTCGATTGCATCATTGGCATCAGAAACGTATTTAGCGTTGTATCCGTATTGTTTCAATGTTGAACAAATATTGATGGCAATGATTCTTTCGTCCTCTACGACAAGGATTCTTTTAACGTCTGTTTCTTTCTCTGTTCCCACAACTGCTGTCATATCATTAAAACCGGATTCATCAATCAAATACAATAATAAGAGTTTGTCAACAGAATCCATACAACAAATCTCTGTATTGTGAATGAGGATTTAAACGAGGCTCAAAATTCTGTCATTTTATCCCCCCCAGGTCCCATCCTTGTTGTGGCGGGTGCTGGTACTGGAAAAACTAACACTCTTGTCAATAAATTGGCATCCCTTGTTCAGAATGGATTTGACCCAAGTTCCCTTTTACTTTTAACTTTTACAAGGCGAGCAGCCAAAGAGATGTTACATCGTGCTGCAACGAAACTCGATTCACGTATGTTGTCTGTACAAGGTGGGACTTTTCATTCCTTTTGCCACCACTTCCTTCGGAAGTATTCCTTAGTTGTTTCCCTCAATTCAAATTTTACGATTTTAGATGAAGATGATGCCACAAGTCTTGTGGGAATGGCCCGTGACCAGGTTGTCACCAAACAAGTTCGATTTCCCAAAAAAGAAACTTTAGTTGAGATCTTTTCTAGTTGTTTCAATTTACAAATTTCTTTGGAAAAACTTCTACAAAAAGAATATCCTATGTTTCTTGGCCTAACAAAAGAAATCCAAGAAGTAAAATCAAAGTATATAGATCTCAAACTTAAACACAATTCATTGGATTTTGACGACTTACTTGATTTCACAAGAAAAATTTTAATGGAAGAAGAATCCATCCGGGAACGAGTTGGATTGCAATATCAATACATTTTGGTTGATGAATACCAAGATACCAATCGAATCCAAGCACACATTGCTTGTTTGCTTGCAAGTAAACACCAGAACATCTTAGTTGTGGGTGATGATGCTCAATGTATTTATGGATTTCGCGGTGCCAATGTAAACAATATGTTGGATTTTCCAAAAATTTTCCCCAACACAAAAACTATTCACCTAACAGAAAACTATCGAAGTACGCAGCCAATTTTGGATTTAGCAAATTCAGTTTTAGACCAAAGTAAAGAAAACTATAAAAAACATTTAGTTTCAAACAAACATTCTAGTTCCCAAAAACCAAAACATATAAAATTTGAATCTTCGGAAGAAGAAGCAAATTGGATCGTAGACCAAATTTTGGATTTATATGAAGATAAAACTCCTCTATCTGAGATTGTTGTTCTTTTTCGTGCTGGTTATATTTCCAACCTTTTAGAAGTGAAACTCACAACAAAACAAATCCCCTTTCGAAAGTATGGGGGAAAAAGGTTTTTGGATTTAGCTCACGTAAAGGATTTACTCGCTTACCTCCGAATCATCGATAATCCAAAAGACATACTTTCCTGGAATCGGGTTTTACTTTTAGAAAAACATATTGGTAAAAAATATGCGCAGGTCCTTTATAAAAACATAGAAACAAATGAGTTTAGCTGGGAGTCCGTGTTTGATTCGCCAACATTTTTTTTAGGGATCCCAGACCAGGCAAAAATATCATTTCAAAAACTAATCAAAGTGTTTCAGTCTCAGAGTTTCAATTTAGGAAATAGTATGGCGATCGTTGAGGCGATACTAACACATTATTTTCCGATTCTGGAAGAAGAATATGATGATTTTGATAAACGGAAATTGGATTTAGAGTCCTTTAAAATTTTGAGTAAATCCTCCCCGAATCTTTCTGACTATTTGGCAAATTTGACTTTGGATCCAACAGAACGAATGGATACCAGCCCCCTTGATTCCAAGGAAGATGATTTTTTAACCTTATCCACAATTCATTCTGCAAAGGGACTAGAGTGGAAACATGTTTTCACTATGCAAGTTGTGGAAGGAAGTTTGCCTAGTTCTCGAATCAAAACAACACAAGAATTGGAAGAAGAGAGGCGATTGTTTTATGTGGCAATCACTAGAGCCAAACAAGGATTGTATTTAACATCACCAGTTTTTACTGATAAAAATCGATTAACAACGATCAGTCGGTTTTTGGTAGACTTGCCAAATTTATCGGAACTTATCGAAGAAGAACATCCGATCCCTGCAGAAAGTCCAAAAGAAGTTCCAGAGTCTAAGTTGGAAAACGATCGCTTCCAGGACATCCAACGATACTTTTTGAATTGATTTCTATAAAATCTTCCTCTACTATGGGTCTCATATTTGGGGGACGTATGAATTTATCCTTTCGCCGCTTTGTTTGTGGAGTGTTTCTTTTGCCAATGTATTTGACCTGTGTTTCTCCTGATACAAAGGATGAACAAACGAACCAAGATCCTAAATCCACTACAAGGAATGCCAACCTGGAAGATCCAGAAAAGGGTGGGAAAAAATTTGGTTGTATCGAAGGGAATTGTGTCAACGGAACCGGTAAATATGTATACGATAACGGTGATGTTTATACTGGATCATTTAAAAATGACCTAAGAGAAGGTTCAGGAAGTTTTCTTTATACAGATGGAGAAAAATTTAGCGGAACCTATTTAGAAGATAAAAAACAAGGTTCCGGTGAATATCATTTTAAAAATGGGGATAAATACGTCGGAGAATTCCAAAACGGACAAATCAACGGCAAAGGTACTTATAGTTTTAAAGATGGAAAATCCGTTTCGGGTGACTTTACCTCCGATGGTCAGGAAGGAATTGGAGTTCTGACTGACGAAGGTAAGGCAAGGAATTGTAAAATCGCAGGAAGAAAACTTCTCTGCGAATGATGCTCAGTTTATAATTGGCAGTTGGGACGTTTCCCTTCTGCCTTTGCTTTTTCCCATAGTGCCAAAGCATTCGGCATTGCTGCATTCAATTGTTTCATCCTAGTGGCATCCGATGGATGAGTTGACAATAATTCATTTGGTTTGTTTCCACCGAGAGCGCTCATATTTTTCCAAAGTTCAACACTTTGTCTTGGATCGAATCCCGATTTCGCCATCAGTTCCAAACCAATTAAATCAGCCTCGGAATCATGTTCTCTCGAAAATGGTAATAGGATTCCAAATTTAGCTCCCATCCCGAGAGCTCCTGCAACCGTTGGTTTTCCTAAACTTTCTAAAATTTTAACAGATCCACCAGCAAGTTGGTTTTGGGAAACTCTTTCATTTCCGTGACGAGCAATCACATGGCCTATTTCATGTCCAATTACAGCTGCTAGCTGGTCTTTGTTTTTAGATACAGAGAACATACCGGTGTGAACGCCAATTTTTCCACCAGGTAAGGCAAATGCATTTGGTGTATTGTCTTTGAATACAACAACTTCCCATGTATCTACTCCCGTTGTATCTGTGGTCACTGCTAACTCTGCTGAAACAATACAATTAACATAGGCGTTTGCGATGGTAGAGGAATCGATTGGTGTTTTTGTTTTCATTTCTGAAAAGGCAGTTCCACCCATCTCATTCATTTCAGCATCTTTGACCAACAAAATCTGTCTTCTTCCCGTGGGAGACGTGCTACAATGAATAAGGATAGGGATCACAAAAACTAAATTTAAAATTCGAATCATTTCTTTTCCTGTTTTGAATAAAATTGATGAATAAAAGGGACAACTTCGTCGTTTCCAATGGGTTTTGATAACCAATAACCTTGGATTTTATCACACTCATAAGACTTAAGAAGTTCTAGCTGCTCAATCTCCTCAACTCCTTCCGCCACCACCGAATAACCGAGATCATGTGCCATGTTGATAATTGAAATTAATAAAAAACTTTCTTTTGATCCTTCTTCCACATTATTCAAAAAGGATTTATCAATTTTGACGATAGAAAGCGGAAGTTTTTCTAAGTAAGAAAGAGATGAAAAACCGGTTCCAAAATCATCCAGAGCAACCTTTACTCCTATATCAATAAGATTGGAAAGGATAGGAACAGTCTCTGTGAGATTTTTCATCGCCAAACTCTCTGTGATTTCAACTTGTAAGGAAGTATAAGGAATCCCTCGACGATTATGTAAATCAACAATCCAATGAAAAATATTTTGATCAAAAAATACTTGTGGGCTTAGATTTACAGCAATGGAAATAGGAAGTCCTTGTTTGAGTTGTACTTCCTCGATGACATTGGCTGCTTGTTCTAATACAAATTTTGTAATGGGAACTATCAAACCTGAATCTTCAGCCAAGGGAATAAACTCACCAGGCGAAACCATTCCTCTTTGTGGGTGGCGCCAACGAACAAGAGCTTCCCAATGTCCGATTCTGTTTTCTTTGATATCTAAGATCGGTTGGTAAAAAACAAATATTTCGTTATGTGTAAGAGCCTTTTTCAAATCATTTTGAATTTCCAATTGGAAATGGATTTTTTCCTGCATGGCTTGGTTGAATACGGATACAGTTCCTACCTTTTGCGATTTTGCATGAAACATTGCAATTTCAGCATTTCGCAAAAGTACGTCTGCATCTTTACCGCCAAGTCCAAAGGCAGAAATTCCACAAGACGCTGTTAGATAAATTTCATATCCACCAAGGGGAATGGGATCACCCAGTCGTTCGAGTAGCCTCATCGCATAATTAATACCTTCATCAATGGAGAGAAGATGTGTGATTAAAATCGAAAAGTTATCGGCACCAAGTCTTGTGATGATAGCATCCGAATCAGAGAATTGTTTTAATCGTTCGGAAAATATAACAAGAATTTGGTCCCCGGCTTCATTTCCAAGAGAATGATTGATTCGTTTGAAATTATCAATATTGATGCAAAATAAAATAGGATATCCGGTGCTTTTTGTATTATATGCAAAGATCTTTTGTTCTATTCTTGCAAGAAATAGTGCTCTATTGGGAAGTCCAGTAAGGCTATCGTAAAATGCATCATGGGTTAATTGTTGTTCGGCTAGTTTTCGATCTGTAATATCATGGTGGATGGCTATGTATTGAAATACAGATCCATCTTGCCTTGTGAAGGGAACAATTGTTGTATCTGCCCAATAATCGCTTCCATCTTTTCTAATATTTCGAATTTCCCCTCGCCAAACATTCCCCTTTTGAATGTTTTCCCAAATTTTGGCCCAATCTTCTTTTGTTTTGTCACTGGATTTCATAATCCTATGGTTTTGGCCAATGAGTTCTGATTTACCATAACCTGTGACTTTGGAAAAAGCATCGTTTACATAAGTGATAATACCGTTGGCATCGGTAATGGAAACGATATTGGCTTGGTCAAGGGCGAATTTTTGAAGTTGGATTTCTTGTAATGATTGGTACAAAAAAGTTTCGGTAGTATTTTTTTCTTTTCTATATACCAGTTCCCTTCGTTCCCTTTCTAAAACCTCTGTTAGTCGCACCAAATTCTTCCGATCAATGAGATCGTTGACTCCAGATTTCATATAACTTAAGTTTTTCGAGAATTCTTCGCTATCACTCAGTAGGATCACCGGGATATCGATTTTTTTGTCGTTTAAGTATTGTAAATAAACTGGGATTTCGGAATGGAAGGGTTCTCTCGTACTGCAGATGATTGCATCCCAGTCTTCTTCATGAACTGTAGTTTCCCAAGCCTGGAATGTTTCGACCACTCGGTAAAGAGGGCTGAGGCCATTGGATTTCATCTCTCGCACAAGATCAAATACACTATTAGAATCGTTTTCGAGTATTAGAACGCTAATTGGACTGCCCATTGTAGTTGCCGGTAAGGCTTTCTCTCCCACTAAGAATTCGTATTTTTCCTAAAATCTCAACCTAAAAAAGATTCGAAAAAACAAGGATTTTTCGTCTGATACCGTAAGTGCATCCGAAAACTTTTGAAACTAATTATATCAAAAAAGAATCTTTAGAGCATGAACTAAGGAAATTACTCTTGGACATGAGTGATTTGGATTATAAGGGACTCAATGATTATGACAAGGGTGGTTACGATGGTTTCAACCAAGCAATTACCTTGGTCTTAAAAAAGTTACAAACCTAGGGTTTTTTCTAATCAAAATGGCAAATGCAACAAGTGAAACAAGTTTCCACAAAAATTCTTTACAAAATTGGCAAGTAAACAGATAGTATACGTGCCAGTAGGAAGTTCAATGAATTTCACAACAAAACAAGTTAAAAATCATACAGTTGTTACTCTAGAGGGTTCCCTCGATATTTATTCTGCACCCGCATTAAAAAAAGAACTCCATAAAATCATCGATGACGGGGCCGAGTCTGTAGCAATTGACATGGTCAACATCAAACTTTTGGATTCCTCTGGAATTGCCTTACTTGCCAACCTGCAAAAAAAGCTAAAGTCGGAAGAAGGACAGTTTTTTTTACTCAATGTCAGCCAAGACGTAATGGTGATTTTGAAACTTTCGAGTTTGGATAAGTTTTTTACTATTTTAGGTGGAGAGGCGGAACTTCCTTAAACCCCCCCGGCTTCCTCTCTTTTTCATACTTTTTCAGAGCCGGAAAGATTTTACCTCTCCTCTAACCACCGGCTCTTCACTTGATTTTGGTTTTGTCCAATCCCCAGACCCATTTTGAATCCATCGGTTGGATTCTCCTTGAATTCCAGACCCAGTTACCAATTTGACAGGAATCCCCCGGTCAGCTGAAACCTGGACAGAAACCACAAGATCATAAGGGAGGTTCAGCCCAAAGGAACCAAGTTGGAGGGTGGCAAGATTCCCTTCGATTTTCACTTCCTCACAAATCACTTCCCTTCCATCTCTTAACTTAACTTTGAGTTTTAAGGGAGATTTCGGAATGTTTTTTTTCGCATCTGTTAGGTTTGGCGTTTGTTCAGTCAGTTTTGGTTTCGATTCATCGATTTCCGGAACAAGAGGAATTTTTTCCTCGGAGACAACCGCTGCTAGTTTGGTGGTTTCTCCTTTGGAATCTTCTAAAGATTCACGAATATTCTCTTTGATTTGATTCAGTTCTTTTGATTCTTCTTCTGAGAGATTGGATGCTGTTTCTGCTTTGAGAACCTTTTCAATGATAACAGGTTTTAAAACTAAACTCTTTCCTTCTTCAATATTTTCTGCAGCTTTTGCGTCACCTAGCTTTGTTGCCTCTTCTTTGGAAAAAGCTACAAGAGATTTGTTTTCTTGGTAAAAATTACCGATTAGCAACAAACGTCTGTTTGCTCGGATTGCTACTTCCTTATTTTCTTTTTGTTTTACAAGTTGTATGTATTCTTTTACTGCATTTGAAGTTTTTCCAAGTTCTTCCATTGCCCGAGCTTTGACATAAGATTGGTCTTTGGTTAAAACCGGCAGAGTTTCTAAAGTTTTTAATGTTTCTTCGTAATCTCCACTTTGGAAAAGTGAGTAAGCCAACTCTTCAGGCGATTTTTTTTTGCTTTTGAGTTCTTCTTTTTTCTTTTCGCCCTCTTCTAAAAAACTAATCAGTAAACTCGCATTTTCTGCATAGTGGGTTCCGGGAAATAAATCAATGGCTTTGGTGAGTTTGACAAATGCTTTTTCTCTTTCGCCCATCATCACCAAACAGTATCCATGATGAAGAAGTGTGAATGCCATTTCATCAGATAAAGAAGAAGTAACGGAATCTTCTAGTTCTTGGTATTTTTTAGAAGCAATTGGATACTTTCTTGTCCTTTCCATATAAAAAGCAAACTGCAACCGAATGATGGTTTTTTGTTGTTCCTCTAATTCCAAGGATGGCTTAAAATTCAAAAAACGTACTGAATTAATGACATAAAGACCGAATTGATCTTGCCAACTCATCTTTAGGTCAAGACCTTCTGTTTCCGAATTCATAATCCCTGATTCCAAGATATTGACTTTTACTTCCGTCATATAATCATCTTTGGAAAGAAACATTTGTTTTAGTCTTTCTCTTAAGGTTTGGGAAGAGAGTTCGTAGTTCATCAGTTGGTCCCGAAGAATTCCGAATCTTAACTCTTGTAGTTTGACACTGACTATGGACTGTGAAGCCAATGCAAAAAAGAAAAACAGAATAAAGAAAAGAGAGAAAAAGAAAAACTTTTTCATTCTGGTACATCAAGGACAATCATTGTGACATCATCCTTATATTCCTCATGTTTTTCTTCAAGAAGTGCCATTGCCTTTTCAACAATTTCTGAGTTTGGTAAATGGATATTTTCTAAAACAACTTCCGTAAATCTTTCCAATCCAAAAAGTCCACCTTCTTTGATCGGAGTTTCTACTACACCATCTGTATAAAGAATGATTTTATCTCCCGGTAGAACAGGGAAAGATTCTAAAGAATACTGGATATCATCACCCATACCGAGAGGGGGACCGGAACTATCAACATAAGTAATTTCTTTTGTGGATGGTCGAATGATAAACGGAGCATTATGACCTGCATTCACAAATTTTACAACTCCAGGTTCTTCAAAAACAACAAAGACCCCTGTTGCAAAAAAGGAAGCTTGGAGTCGATTGGCAATCACTTCCCCAAGTTGGTTGATTGCTTGAATTGCTGAATGATTTTCTTTCATTATGGCTTGTAAAGACATCGCCATGACAACAGTTACAAGAGCAGCCGAAACACCATGCCCTGATGCATCAGCTAAAAAGAATCCATAATAATTGTTTTCAGGAAATTGAAAGTATTGGTACAAATCTCCAGATACTTCTCTCATTGGTCTGTATAATTTACCAATATTGAATTTTTTGAATTTTTTTACAGATGGTAAAAATAACTCTTGTACTTCTTTTCCAATTTGTAGTTCTTGATTGATTTCTTCATTTAGCCGTGTAATGGTCGTTACTTTGTTTTGGATTTCTTCCGCCATTAAGTTAAATGACTTTCCTAAACTATCTAATTCGTCATTACTTCTAAAATCCCAAGTGACTCGAGATTCTAAATTTCCCGTTGCCATCTCTTTTGAGGCAAGTTCTAAAGATCCAACTCGTTTGAAAATGGCTCGGTAGACAAGAATGGCAAAAATAATATGAAATACAATTCCCCAAAGAACGGCATAAGCCACTTGGATGTAGAGTTGTTTCAATCGATCTTGAATGGTGGATATATTGAAATGAGTGAAAAGAAAAACTTCTTTCGAATCAGAAAGACGAATTGGCAAAAGAAAGTTCACAGTAAAATCAGATTCATTTAGATCTAAACTGTATCTAGCTTTGAATAGATTACCTTCCTTATCGGAGGAAACTTCTTTGGTTTTTTTTAAAACATCTTCCGCAATCTCTTTGGTACCGGTTTCAGATTCCGGTTCGGAAAGGATGATTTTTCCCTCTGGATCAAAGATAGAAAATTTTGTAATTTCATACAATTTTAAGGTTTTGCGAAAAACTTCAAAACTTTCGTCTTTGGCACCTGAAAGACCAATGGATTGGATGTCGGCAAGAATGGTATTGGCAAGGTTTTCCGACTGGAATTGAAAGTTCTTGAGGAGTAAATCCGATTGATTTTCGAAAATCATCACCGTAAAAAAGATGATATTGAGTAAGGCAAGAAGGGAATAAAAGAGTCCAATCTTAAAGCGTAAGGAATTCGTCGTTTTGATTTTGCTTTTGTTCACGGCAATTACTTGTATTGTCGATAATTAAGTGATAGAAATCTATCACAAAATTGAGATTTTCCCATTGGTTTTAGGCACCCACATATCCTCCTTACGATGTTTACGGACAGTATTTCTAACCTTTCTGCTGTTTTTGAGTGTCTCCTCCCTCTTGGCGGATAAGATTCGTTTGAAATCAGGGGAAGTACTGAATGGAAAGGTTGTCAACGTTACCGCAACACACGTGGAATGGCAGGACCAAGGCAAACGTTATAAATTCCTGAATACAGAGGTTCAAGGAATTGATGTGGGCTATGACGGACTTCCGGCTTGCGCTGATTACAAAACCTTCGGTGTGGAAGACTGCGATTTGATCCTCACCAAATTGACAAAAACCAATGCTAGTTTTTCCAAAAAAAGTAGCCCTTTGGAATTAGAGATCATTCCCATAAAAAAAATCTCTTCCTTAAAAGTTCAGGCTGAATCGGATCTTCCGATGGAACGATACATCGAACCTGGGGCCAAGGGGAAATGGGTATTTGCTGGCAAAGAAATTACAGGAAATTTCAAAACCTTGGAACGAGGTCGAATCATCATTGAGACCGATATAAAAACTCTGGAGTCGGTTGATATCTTGGATTTCCAATCTTTTGAAATTCAAAACAAATCGGTGATTGTAAAAGTTATTAAAGAAGAAACACCCAAAGTCATTCCAGGTTATTCCCCTATCACCGAAAAAAGATATGGAAAAGCGGCATTTATTTTTGGTGGTGCTTTCCTTTCCGGCTTAGGAATGTTATATGAGTACAATGCATCTGTCAATGCAATCAACAAAGATATCGAATACATCCCAACAAGTGATGGAAGAGTTTTTGTATTTGCGAATACATTAAGCACAGAAAATTATGAATTTCATAGACAACGATTTTTGATTTATTCTGTTGTCTTTACTTCAATCATCTCTTATAGTTTGATTGATAGTTTTTATTTAGGTCGAATGGAATCAAAAAAAGAAAATACCACAGGTGTCTATCTAAAACCTTTACTGGACATGAAACCCAATGCCAATACAACTTATTTAGGAATAGGAAATCAGTTTAGACCAAATGATAGTTTGTTTTATGGATTAAGTTTTGAATCCAAGTTTTAAGTGCCTTTAAACCAAAGCCTTTCTTAAAAATAAATTTTTAAAATTCTGCTTCAAACGAAGGAAATGCCATTTAAAAAGAAAAGGATATGGAATTTTATCTAGTTGGCACATGGCCCCACAATTTCCTTCTTCATTCTCCCTACACCAAAGAATGGTTCCAGAAAGACCAACAAAACAATCTAAACCAATCCAAAGGTCAAATTTGACTTTCGTATTTTCAGGAAACATCTGTGATGTGGGAAGGTAAAACATATTTGCTTGGATGTGAAACATTGCAGAGTTTTCTTCAATGTTTCCTAAATGTAAATCAACGGAACTAAATAATGGAACCGCCAACATTCGATCTCTAAAGAAATATGGATTCAAAATACCTGCAAAGAAAAACATAAGCGCTAATACAATCGGATACATCACAAAGAGAGCAAAATAATCCTGTAGCCCAAGGTCTGGAAACTTATAAGAAATCCATTCTGGTGATTCAAATAACAAATAAATGGAAAAAATTCCCGGTACTAAAAAAAACGCAGTGATAATGGAATGGCGTAAGTTTGGGTATTGTAAAAGTTTAATCCCCGAGGTGGAAATATGTTTTTGTATATTTTGAATCCAACCTTCATGTCGATTGTGACGGCTAAGAATTTCATACTCTTCCATACTCATATTCATTAGTTTCAGAATATGACCTGGCACAAGGATTCTTGATTTAGCAATTGTTAGTTCTAGAATAAAAAACAAGGAAAGAATACAAAATGGGAGAACAAAGAGTAAATCAATTTCTTGGAAAATAGAAAGATTATACAATCCATGAATTCCCACACAAAGAAAAAAACCGAATCCTAATTTCCCCCATTTAAAAAATGGATTTTTATGAAATAAAAACATCATTAAGTAAGCACCAACGAGTCCCCCATTCATCATATGGATAGGAAGAGCTGTAATTGAACGAAGCACTTGTGACCAAAGCCCGGTATTAATAAAATACAAAATATTTTCAACGAGACCGAATCCGCCACCTAACACCAATCCGTAAAAAATTCCATCGGTAACCGTGAATTCATCCTGATTTTTACTAAAAAACAAATAGATTCCCAGTAATTTAGCAAGTTCTTCTACAAAAGAAGATAGAATAAAGGAATTCCAATATGGTCCACCATCGGGTAGCCAATTTAATAAGATTGCTTGTAAGGCCAGGGCAATCCCTGCACTAAAAATAGAAAAGGCAAAAGCAGTGTATTGTAAAAAGGACTCGGTAAACCTGTAAAAATGAAATCGATAGAATGAGTAATAAAAACCCAGAGTTACTAAATTGATAAGGCAAATGACCAAACTTGGTATTGAAAATTGGTTGATCATTTGGTAAAATTAACGGCAGAAAAATCCTGAAAATCAATGAGAAATGTATAAGAAAATGGATTAAACCAAGCTTTTTACTGCCTTTCGTAAACCCTCGATGGTTAGGGGAAACATAGGGACAACATCTTCGATGGCCTCGATGGTCGGAGCACCCCAAAAACGTTTGGGTTCGGGATTGAGCCAAACCGATTCAGGGAAATAGCCGACCAATTCTTTGAGTGATTCCAGTCCACTTTTTGCTTTTCTTTGTTTTTCATCAGAGTTTGCAGAATGATACGCATAAGGATTGTAAGGTGTCCCCATTAGCTCATAAGGAGCCATATAGGCATCACCCACAAATATCAATTTAGTGTTTTTGCGAAACTTCTCTTCGAAATGTTTGAGCGAGATCCTTGATTGAAATTCGTGGTTTTCGTATAAATATTCGTGAAAGATATTATGAAAAAAATAATTATGAACTTCTTTGAAATGATAGAGTCCTCTGCTGGCACTAAAAAGTTTGCTCACTCGATCGGAATGCGGGGTCATACTCCCCCCAATGTCCATTATGAGTACGAGCCGAAGTGAATTTTTACGTTCTCTTTCTTCTACAAGTTCTATTTCACCTCCATTTTCACAGGTTCTATCAATCGTTTTATCAACATGGAGTTCCCTCCTTCCTTCTTTTTTTAAGAAGCGGAGTTCTTTTAAAGCTAGTTGAATGGACCTTGTATCTAAAATTTCATCTTCTCTGTATGCTTTGTATTTTCGTTCATTCCACAAACTAACGCCAGATCGATTCCCTTCTCCTTCCGTATTTCCTCCAATGGAAATTCCATTGGGATTATATCCAGAATTGCCAAAGGGTGAAGTTCCTGAAGTCCCAACCCATTTATTTCCGCCATTATGGCGTTCTTTCTGTTCCTCTAATCTTTTTTTTAGTTCTTCAATGACTTCTTCCATACTCATGTGAGGAGCATTTTGTTTTTCCGCATCAGTTAAATGTTTTGGAATATTTTCTTCCAACCATTCAAATAAGGTATCTCGAAATTGGATTCTTTGTTCTTTCCAAGAACCAAAGGTTTGGGAAAAAGCTAAATCATAACTATCATAGTATTTTAAATCTTTGACAAAATTGAGGCGTCCTACTCGGTACAATTGATCTAAACTCATATATCCAGAAGGGTCCGTTAACTTTCTTAAGGTGGCAAGAAATGCAATCAACTCTCCCGTAGAACAAGGAACAGATTCTCGCCTTAGATTGTAAAAAAAATCCAAAAACATATCAGTTTAAGTAAACTCGGTAATCCTCTTCCGATTTAAATAAAGTTCCGGCAAAAGGAATTTTACTCGATTCCAAAGTTTCTCCAGAAACTAGAAGAACTTGAATCCAGTCCAGGAGTTCACTCGTAGAAGGTTTTTTACGAAGGCTTTCAATTTTTCTTATCGAATAAAACATTGCCAAAGCTTTTTCCATAAATTCTGTTTCAATCGAAGGATAATGTGCGCGGATGATCTCTTTCATTGCTTCCCGTTTTGGAAATTCAATGTAATGAAAAATACATCGTCTTAAAAAGGCATCTGGTAGTTCCTTTTCATTATTCGATGTGATGATGACAATTGGTCTTTCTATTGCAACAATATGTTCCTTGGTTTCCGGAATAAAAAATTCCATTTTGTCTAATTCCAAAAGTAAATCGTTAGGAAACTCAATGTCTGCTTTATCAATTTCATCAATGAGAACCACCGCTTTGTGGGATTGTGAAAATGCTTCCCCCAGGGCACCAAGCCGGATGTAGTTTTTGACATCCCGAACTCGCAGCATTGCCTCCTCTTCTGGAAACCGCGAATCATTCAGCCGAGAGACCGCATCATAGAAATATAATCCTTCTTTTGCAAGGCTTGTGGATTTGACATGCCAGCGATAGAAAGGGAGTTTTTTGGTCTCGGCAAGGAAACTTGCGAGGAGTGTCTTTCCAGTCCCTGGTTCTCCTTTGAGCAGGAGTGGTCGCTTTGTAATTTCTGCAACTTGGACCGCTTCTTTTAGATCTTCGGACAGGATATAATCAGCCATGGTGTACCTTTTGGACTCCAATCTTTTCAGAAAAACAGGGGAATCCACTAAAAATTGCTTTTTGTAAGAAATTGAATTCCCATATTGAGGAATTGGAACGATAGTAAATTATGGGCGATTTTGATAATACGAAACGAGCAATTGGCGTAGGGAAACTGGATGATTCTGCAAGAAAGGATATGTTCAATAAGTTTGTCAATGCCGGCGGGGAGATCATAAAGGAAAAACAACCGCCAAAAGAAGACGACACAAAAAAAAGTCGCCCGGAACCTAAGGTG
The DNA here is from genome assembly GCF_004770145.1 of Leptospira bourretii. Taxonomy (NCBI): domain Bacteria; kingdom Pseudomonadati; phylum Spirochaetota; class Leptospiria; order Leptospirales; family Leptospiraceae; genus Leptospira; species Leptospira bourretii. The sequence goes on from NZ_RQFW01000019.1 coordinate 60,008, forward strand.
CGCCAAAGCACAGTTTCTCGTGGTGGTGATGACAGCCGTTCGGGAAGTCGAGGTGGAAACCAAAACAAATCCGATTCAGGGAACACAAAGTCCCAGGCAGATTCCAAAGCACAATACGAAAAAGAGATTAGTAGTTTTTCTGCTCGGTTTGGAATCAAACTGAAATGTTGGCTTGCGCGAGTCACTTCTTTTGGTTCGAGTGATCTCACTCCTAAGTTTATGCACGACTTTAGTATTCGCGCAAAACAAGCATTAATTGAGTTACAATACAGCGGAAATGAACTTTTAGCCAACCAACAATATTCTCCGCAATTGAGTAAGGCACTCGATAAAATTAATCCTCTACTTGTCGAATTACTTGCGATGGGTCAAAAACTATACAATGGACCTGAATTAACAGACATTACAGACCCAATCATGGTAGCACCAGAGTCTCCCGTCGCCATTGAACGAGTAAAAAATCCTATATTCGCTCTTTTTAAAAGGATGTATATTCTTTATCCTTACCAAGAGACTTTGAAAAAATCTTTTGTCCAAGCATACGATGAATTACAAAAATTAGAGGGAAAACCTTCTCTTATTTATGCGAATAAAAAACGCAAAGTAACACAAGAGATCGATAACCTATTTGAAGGTTTTTTCGACAGACTCTATCTTGTTGTCCTTCGGGCAGAAAATAAAAATATTCCACTAATTTCTCGTTATATGGAAAATCTCCTTGGGATTAACCCAGAAGATCGCCCTGGACAAAGAAAATCAGGTGAAAACGTTCCTGGTGGAAAAGAATTAGAATCTAAGGATTCAAAAAAAGAAGAAGAGAATAAAGAAGAGGATAAAAAAGAAGAAGAAATCCCTCTTTCCAAAGAACAGGCGTATGGACTGCGTCTGATGCAGATGTATTCTATCCCCAAACTTCGTAAAAAGTTTGATCCAAAAAATGAATACGCTAACATTCCGGATTCAGACAAAGCGTTACTTGCATTGTTTTACTTTTATGAATTTGATGATGAATATTCATTTGTGATGACCACAAAAAAAATTGATATCAAACCTGGCTCTGTCAATGGAGTGAAGGTGGATTATCGTCAAAAGATGTTGGATATCTATGAAGGCACAAGAACCATCATTGACCAATTCCGAATTTATAATGACATTCTTAGAGAATTAGAAAAACACAAAGCAAACCCGGGCGCAAATTATATTGAAGCTTCAAAAAAATTAACTGGGATTGAACAAAAACGTACAGGACAATCGAGAACAGTTCGTTTGGCGATTAAAGAATTTAGCTTAAAATCTAGAGATTCCCTCCTCGTGCTCATCAAAGATATGAAGGGCAAAAAGGAAATCGTCGCAAACATGAATGATGTTTTAACTTTGGATTCCATGGAGTCTCGTAAAAGACTCAATAAAAAACCAGTGAAACAATGTATCATGGAATCTTATTGTTATTTGATGGCTTTGTATGATCGGCTAGAAACCGGAGATTTGTTTGGTGGACTTGTGGAACTTACACCAGATCAAATGAAATCTTCATTCGGTGTAGATGTTGGAAACGGAACCGTAGAATCTAGTGGAACAGAACTTGCTGATTTGGATAAGGAAACAAATGAATCAGAAACGATGAACCAAACATCAAATGATACAGAAAGTACGGGTGCAAGCGATGTTTCAACAAATGAAGAAAATGACAGTTCTGATGATCCTTTAGATGATGACATATTACCATCGGGGAATCCTTTTTAATGGCTGTCATCAAAATCGCAATTTATCAAAAGAACTTACACAAACGGATTAGCCCAGAGGAAATTGCCAAAATCCAACAAACTAAGGCGCATTTTTTAATTTTACCAGAAGGTTTTCCTCACTTCTTTCAAAGTGAATCCCCTGAAAATGCGGCGAATCACGAAAAAGAATACCAAGACCATTTATTAGAAATCTCTGAAAGTTTCTCTGGAGTCATTTTGGGAGGAACTCATTACCGGAAAAATGAGGAAGGACTTTTGGTTTCGGCACTTCCGATTCTCCAATCCTTAGTTCTTGTTGATTTTTATGAAAAAAAATCTCCTTCTTCCTCGAAAGAACCAGGTGTGAAGGATGGAAAAACTGAATCTATTTTCATTATGGGTGGACTTCGGTTTGGGCTTCTTGTCGGAGAAGATTTGGAAAACAAATCCATTTGGGAAGAGTTTAAAAAAGAGAATATCGAAATTATTTTTTACCTATCTTCAGCAGAACAAAGCCGTTCATATGAAGAAGATCTAACTTACTTTGAAGCACTTGCAAAAGAAAAATCAGTTCATTTCATACGTGTTTGTGGTCCATCAGAAGGAAAACCTGCAAGAAGTTTATATGCTTCACCTTCGGGAATCAATTGGAAAGTGGGAAAAGTAGAAGAAGACAAGGATGTTTTAAAAACTTTGTCAGTGAATGTGATGAGAAGTTATTTGTTATAATCGTATTTGATTTGGGACAAAATTATAAATGGTTTGTCCCAAAATTGATTCTTTTTTCTAATTTTATTTTTTATCTAACTCTTTCCAATCCATTGTCAGTAAAAGAATTACGATTCCGATTGAAACGCAAGAGTCTGCGACATTGAACGCAGGCCAACGGTCGAAGAGTAAAAAGTCTGGCCACTCAAAATCTAAAAAGTCAACGACACCAATGTATTCAATCCCTGGTTTTTCAGGAGTGAATCCAAATCGAAAGCCTTCTCCCGGAATTTTTACAAAAAATTTATCTAAAAAGTTCCCGAATGCACCCGCCATAACAAAGTTCCAACCCCAGGCGTTTCCCAAATCGGCATTTTGCCAACGGTAGAAAATAAGAAATACAATCGCAAATCCAGTAGCAAACAAAGAAGGAAGAGCATTGTCTTGGAAAAGACCAAATACAAAACCTGTATTAAATGTTAATGACAATCTAAAAAAATCACCTAACACAGGAATACTTTCATGAGCTAACATTTTAGTGATGATGATGTATTTAGTGATCAGGTCTAAAAAAAGACCAAATAGAACAAAAGCCAAGTATCCAGGTTTAAAGACAGAAAAAAAAGGAGTTTTAGGTAGATTCATAAATTAGAGAGGGTCCGTTTATTTTTGTTTCCAATAACTTAGACTTGATTTGGCTAAAGACCAAAAACTAAGTCCTGATAGTATATAAAATAATATGCTCGGTTCTTTCCAGAATTTTTCAGAATAATACATTCCGAAAAAGAAAAATATCGATCCTAATGCGCCAAAGGTGAATATTTCCTTGAGTCTTAGCTCCTCTTTTCTGGATGAATCTGGGGTTTGGAATTCGCCTCTGTTCCATTTATATAAAAACTCATTTAATTCCTTCGGTAAGGAAAAAAGACTCGTAATGAACTCCTCTCCCTCATCTTTCCAAAGTTTTTTTAAGGAACTTCCTTTCAGAACGATTTGAGAAAAGGGTTTTTCAGCATATTCAATCATTGAACGCGTCGGATCAAGATAAGAGGAATTTCCAAGTAATAGGGCCAGAACACGGTGGAGACTCAGGAAATTTGGAGGTAGTTTTAGACTAGAAAGCAATCGTTTCAAACTTACTTGGATTTCTTTTAAAAAACGGAGGTCTTCGGCGGGTCTTAGTGTATCAAAGCTGATATTACGAAAATGATCTGTCGAATCAAGGATACGATTTAGTTTTTCAAGTGAGTATTTGACAATTTGGATGAGTTCTTCTTTTGATAAGGATTCTGTAACAGCACCTAACTCAAATAAGGATTCTGTGATCAAATGGTAATCTTTTCGCATTGCACCAATTAAAATTCTTTCTAAAATACGTGTTTCTTCTTCGGAGATGGACTGGACGGCGCCGAAATCGATAAAACAAAGTTCCCCTGTTTCCATAAAAATTAAATTTCCTGGATGTGGATCTGCATGAAAAAAACGATACTCAAAGATCATAAGTATATAAGCCCGAATTAGTTTTTCTAAATTGGGATTTTTCTTTGTATAAGAATCTAAAGGTTCAATTTCATAGATTTTTTTACCCTCCACAAATTCTGTTACTAATGTATGTTTGTTACATAGTTCTTCAATGGGAGTTGGAAAAAAAAAATCTTTCTCCAAAGCAAATAATTGTTTCGTATATTTTAGGTTTTTTAACTCACTTCGAAGGTCTAGTTCCGAACGTATCATTGTGTTTAATTGTTCATTCACTTCTTTGGCTGAAACTTTAAAAACAAATCGATCAATAAGCCAAATCACCCTAGAAATAGTTTTTAGATCGCGAATGGCATCTTCTTCAATTTTTGGATAGAGGGTTTTGATTGCTACTTTTTTGCCGTTATAATATCCGATATGAACTTGGGCTGTGGATGCACTTGCATAGGAGGTTTTATCTAAATCGGTAAAGATTGTGTCCATTGACTTTTTATAGTCATATAGCCAACGTTCGTTGATTTCTTCAAATTCTCTAGGTGGGATTTTGTCCTGTAAATCCTGGAGTTCCCATAAAAATTCTTCTGGTAGTATATGGAATAAATTGCTGACAAATTGTCCAATTTTGATGTAAACACCGCCCATTGCAAAAAAAAGATGTTTTGTTTCTTTGCCTTTTCTTTTAAGAAAGTGAATGCGGATGGATTCGTATTTGGGTTCTGAATAAAATTTCTTTTTGAATTTTGTCAAAAAAAGATGTTCTATCCAGGTTTTAATAACAAATAGATAAATCGAAGCGGACCTGTGTTTTTTAGAGTTCATTGTTTTCGCCTGTAAATTGATTCTATCAAGTTTAAAATTTCGATATTATCAGAAAGAGTTCCTTCCATTCTTTGTTTTTTTCCTTGGATCACTTGATTTATTTCTTCATAAATTCCAATGAATGCATTTGCTGTTTCTGGTTTTGGGAATTGTTTGGGAACGAAAGGAACCAAACTCTGAAACCCTTGGTATAACTGAGACGGTACGGATTGATAAAAAGAAAATCCATCATTTGAACATATGATTCGATTTGAACTTGTATGAATGTCTATTTCGAATTGAAAGTAGTCTCGTCCACCTGATACATCTAAAAATACTTCTACACCGGCTTGGTTCTGAAACCAAGCAACAGCTCGTGTTTCTACAGAATTTTTTTTTGGCCTTTCCAATTTGGAATGGAGTAATTTAGGTTTTCCAATCAACCAGTGGATCAAATCAACTGCATGGGTTCCGTCATGAAGTAAAGGACCGCCTCCTAACTTAGAAAAAGCAAGGCCCGGATTTTTGGCTGATGTGAAAACGGATGCTCGAATGGATTTGAGTTCACCAAACACTCCCTTGGTGAGTTGGTCTTTCACAAATTGGTAACTGGGATGATAACGTCTTTCATGGTTGATCCAGATCCTTGTGTTGTGCTTTTTGGCCAACTGATGGATTTTCTTTGCTCCATTTTCTGAAAGAGCCACAGGTTTTTCGATGAGTAAGTTGGGAATTCCTGATTGGATACAATGAATGGCCCAATCTTCATGGTAAGAACTGGGGGTCGAAATAACTGCTAAATCGATAGAAGACCCGAAGGAAGTTTTTCTTGGATCATTTGGCACTAGTTTTGCATCCTGATCCCATTGGGATTGGAACAATTCGCATTTTTTTGGGTCGGAATCATATCCAAGAAGAAACGAAAACCGTTTTTTCCCCCACTCGGATTGTAAAACACCCATATGGGTACAAGGTTTTTTACGAAATGGATCCCTTTCCAAACCGGAACAAATCCGTCCTAGACCGATCAGGATGGTTTTGATTTTGGATCGTTTCATTTATCTTTTTCTTCCAAATCTTTCTTTCTGAAAGAAACTGGCGTAGAAGCTATGATCGCACCATTTGAATATTCCCTGTCAACTATTCTAAGTTTGTTTTCCAAAGACTGGCACTGGGAACAAACAGAGAATCCTACTTTCCAATGGATCACTACCTCCTCTATGGAAACAAAAGACCGGTCACTATTTGTACCTCTGCAGGGAACAAGAGATGGACATGAGTTTATCTCTGATGCCTTAGCCAAAGGTGCTTTGGCCTTCCTCTGCGAAAAAAATCATCCGATTTTAAAAACTCTTTCCGAATCCGAAAGGAACAGGGCCATCTTAGTTCCCGATTGTTTGGTGGCACTCGGAAAACTTGCAAATTATCACAGAAATCGATTCCAACCCATTGTTCTTGCGATCACAGGTTCTTCCGGAAAAACAACAACCAAGGATTTGTTAGGTGGTTTGTTCAATTTTTTAAATCCAAAAACTCTCGTTGTGACAGAAAAAAATTATAATAATGAAATTGGATTACCTTTTACTTTATTTCGAATCACAGAAAAAACTCGAGTTGCCATTTGTGAACTTGGGATGAACCACAGAGGAGAGATTTCAAGGCTTTCTCATATTGCAGAACCCACACATGCACTTATCACCAATATTGGTTCAGCTCATATAGAAAATCTCAAATCAAGACAAACAATCGCAGAAGAAAAGATAGATATCATCCAAGGAATGCGCCCCCACTCTGTTTTATTTGTACCGGATGATTTGGAATTTTTAAGCCGGGTAAAACTCAGAACGAAACAAAAAAATACCAAACTCATCGTTTGGAGTCATAAAAAGAAACCAAACTTAAAAACAATCCAAGTAAAACCAAATGGATTTCAACTGGAATGGAATGGCCAAAAGGTGGAATGGAAACTCCCTGGAGAAAAACTTTTAAGCAATGTTCGCGGAATGTTTGCAGTTGGTATACATTTCCAAATAAATCATCATCAAATTTTAAAAACAATAGAAACTTATAAAAGTCCCGACAAACGTTTGAATATCAATCGAGGATATTATACGATCATTGATGATTGTTACAACGCAAATCCTGAATCAATGCTTTCAAGCATCGGAGCGACAGGCCAGTTTGCGGGAAATAAAAATGTAGTCTGGATCCTTGGTTCAATGAAAGAACTTGGGAAATTTTCAAAATATTACCATGAAGAAGTTGGCAAAGAAATCCAAAAAATTGGGAAAGGAATCTTACTTGGATTTGGCGAAGAAACAAAGCCAATGGTAAAAAAAGTTCCGGATGCCCGATGTTTTCTGGATGTGGAAGAACTTGTTCAGTTCGTAAAAACAAACGTGCCAAAAAAATCTGTTTTGCTCGTGAAAGGTTCAAGGTCTATGAAAATGGAACGAATTGTTATGGCCTTGGAAACATTTAAGGGTTGATCCAGAATTGGCTTTTCCTAGATTACACGTATGCCTACAAATCTACCTAAAGTAGCTGTGATCATGGGTTCTCATTCCGATTGGGAAACCATGAAAGAAGCTTGTGATATTTTGTCAGAGTTCGGAGTTCCTTATGAAAAGGAAATTGTGTCCGCTCATCGTTCTCCAGAACGAATGGTAGAATTTGCGAAATCGGCAAAACAAAATGGTTTTGGTGTGATCATTGCTGGTGCTGGTGGTGCTGCCCATTTACCGGGAATGACGGCTTCTCTAACCACGTTACCCGTATTAGGTGTTCCAGTTCAATCCAAAGCATTGAACGGAATGGATAGTCTTCTTTCTATTGTACAAATGCCGAAAGGTGTACCTGTTGCCACTCTTGCCATCGGAACCAGTGGTGCCGCAAATGCAGGTTTATTAGCAGTTCGGATTCTCTCTCTTTTGGACCAATCATTACATTCAAAGTTAGAGTCTTATGCGGATACAAATCGAAAGTTAGCTCTTTCGAAAAATGACCAACTTATCTAAAGAGAATCATATATGAAAATTGGTGTTTTAGGATCGGGTCAGTTGGGCCAAATGATGTGTTTAGAAGCTCTTCCCCTTGGTTATGATTTTTACTGTTATTCTCCAGATAAAGAATCACCTTGTATGCGTGTTGGGGCTTTTTCAACCGTTGCATCCTATGATTCACTTTCTGATTTAAAAGAATTTCTTTCAAAAGTAAACGTTCTGAGTTTTGAATTTGAAAACATTCCCAAAACCACCTTAGAATTTTTGGAATCGGAATCAAAACAAACCCCTATTTATCCACTACCGAAAGCTTTGCTCATTGCCCAAGACAGGTTTTTGGAAAAAACACATTTTAGAAAATTGGGATTTAGAACTGCTGAGTTTTTTCATCTCACAAAAGATAGTTCTAATCAAAAAGTTTCAATTGGTTTTCCTTGGATCATTAAAACCTTACGTTTTGGATACGATGGGAAAGGACAGGTGAAAATCCAAGATGAAAGCCAATACAAAAAGTTTTTAGAAACTGCCTTTCGAAATGAAAACGAAGAATACTTAGTTGAAGAAGTAATTAAGTTTCAAAAAGAAATCAGCATCATCCTCACTCGGTTTCAAAATGGCGAAATTGTTTGTTATGGTGCTGTTGAAAACGAACACAAAAATCATATTCTGGATCTTTCAATTTATCCAGCAAGAATTCCCGCTGGGCTTAATTTAGAAGCCATCGAAATGGCCTCAAAATTAGCGGAATCCATCGGTTATATTGGAACCATTGGGGTAGAATTTTTTCTCAAAGACAATCATTTGTATCTCAATGAATTTGCTCCTAGACCACATAATACTGGACATTTTACACAGGATTGCCAAAGTTTTTCTCAATTCCATTTGCATGTTTCTGCCATCACTGGGAATCATCCCCCAACAGATGTTAGGCCAAAACCAACCTTAATGAAAAATATTTTGGGTAATCAATATGAGGAAAGCCTAAAGATTGCTCGTACACTTCTAAAAGATGATAGATACCAGTTACATCTTTATGGAAAAAAGGAAGCGAAAATCGGAAGGAAAATGGGACATATGAACTTTAAAGGAAATTTAGAGGAAGTAAATCCCCTGTTCCACGATTTATAATTCATTCATTGGTTTTTAGTAAACTAAGCCCCCAGTCTCGAACATTACCAGCACCCAAACAAAGTAGAATGTCTCCTTTGTTTAATTTATGTTTGATGGAAGTTAAATCGGATTCGATTTCTCCACTTAACAATTCAGTGTTTTCGGAATTTAGGAATGGTAAAAAAGATTGGTGGCTGATTCCGGGAATTGGAGTTTCCCCAGCAGAATAAATTGGAAGTAAAAAAAGATTATCTGCACAAGCCAAAGACTTAGCCAAATCTTCTAATAACAATTGAGTCCGAGTGTATCGATGTGGTTGGAAAACTACCACAAGTTTACCGGTTGATTTCAATTGGTTCGTTAGGGAACAAATGACCATTGCAATTTCTGTTGGATGGTGACCATAATCATCCATAATCGTCACTTCGTTCCAAGTTCCCAAAGTTTCCTGTCTTCGTTTTACACCGATATAACGAGAAAGGATTTCCACTGAAATTTCTGGTAGAATCCCTGTTACATAGGCACCTGTTAAGGCGACAAGCCCATTTGTCAAATAATGAACACCCGGATATGGAAGTTGCAGAAAATACTTCTTAGGCTCGGGAAATTGAAATTCTAAAACGCCATCTTTGATTTCATAAACAATCGAAACCAATTGATTGCCGAGTTTTGATTGCAGTTTTCGAAACCATTCTTTCTCTAATTCTTTTTTCTCCAGACAAAGATACAGATGGAAATTTGGATGAAAGAAAATTTCCTTTGTTTTATGAGTCAGTACATCCCGAATCCCTGGATCATTTGCAAATAAAACAAGGTCCCCTTCCACTCCAAAGGCCATATATTCAAAAAAAGCATCTTCCAAACGATCTCTTGTTTTGTAATAATCCAAGTGATCGTTATCAATATTTGTTAATAAACGAATAGAAGCTTTGTGTTTCAAAAAACTTCCATCAGATTCATCTGATTCGTAAACAGCAAAACTTCCTTTCCCTATTTTTCCTCCTCTTTTTTCAAGAAGGCTTGTATCTCCACCAATCATAATGGTAGGATCCATTCCCTGTTCGGAAAGGATTTGGGAAACCATCGTTGTTGTTGAAGTTTTGCCGTGGCTACCTGCAACAGAAATTGATCTCTGGTTCGAAACAAGCAGGTGCATAAATTCAGATCTATGTTTTAAAGAAATTTGTTTTTCTCTAATTTCATCAAACACTTGTTTGTGTTTGTCATTGATAGCGGAACTATAAACTACCATTTCTATTCCATCTAGGGGAATTTTAGAAATCTCATTTTGTATCAGAGCCCCTCGTTGTTCTAAGTAAGCAGTGGTATCTGTTTTTTTTTGATCATATCCCAAAACAGGAAGGTTTAAATCAAGAGCCATATGAGCAAGACTCGACATCCCACTCCCACCAATTCCTAAAAATAAAATCGGACCTTTCATTTCTTTCGATACGTCAGTTATGTTCAGTAAAAAAATATGAAACTGTTTGGTAGGCTGCATTGACATTTGACAATGCCAAGGATACATGTCCCATCTCACGAAGGATTTCAGAATGGTCTTTCCATCCAAGTAAAATCTGTACAAGTCTTGTTGGGTCATCCGAAGTGGAATGAATGCTCACACCAGCACCTTGTGATTCTATATAATTTGCATTTTCCTTTTGGTGGTTGTCTGCAGCGTAGGGATAAGGAATAAGGATCATTGGCAATCCAAACACCAAACATTCAGCAAGAACACCGGCACCAGATCTTGCCACAACGATGTTTGCCCACTCATAGTTTGGTTTCATATCATTGGCGTAAGAAATGATTTCTGCGTCACCGACTGATTTTGATTTTGTTTCCTCATATAGAGAAGTCCCAGTGAGAAGTCTGAATTTATATTTTGATGAAATTTCTGGATTCTCCATTGTTTTCAGAATCATTTGGTTGAGTTGCCTTGCACCTTGTGATCCACCAAGCACCAAAACATTTACTGTATTCTTTTTGCCTTCATGAAGATTTTCATTTTGTCTTATATTGAGGTGTTCGGGAATCACTCTTCTTCGAACAGGATTACCGATGATTTTTCCCTTAATGCCGTAACCTTCCGCTAAAGGAAAACTAAATGCAATTTTTTGAGAAAACTTAGCAAAAATCCGAGTGATTTTTCCCGGTACACAATTTTGTTCACAAAGGTATAAATGTTTACGAAATAAAATCGCATATAGGATTGCAGGAAGACTAGAATACCCCCCCATCCCAATCACAGCTTTTACTTTTAATCGATTGAATAGAATAATGGTTTTTAAAAAGGGAAATAAGAACAAAAGAGGATAAATAATTGTTTTTAGACCACCTAACTGCGGTACATTATGCCAAAGGACTTCACAAGGAGGATTGAGTAAATCTGGGTTGTCTTTATTTCGGACAAGAGAATGCAAATACACCGCATCAAACCCAAAGGAAGAAAGTTTTTCAGCCAATACTTCTGCGAGCGCAACACCAGGAGAAATATGACCACCGGTTCCACCGGCAGCAATTAGAACAGATCCACTCATAAGACCAGGTTCTCCTTACTTGTGATGTTGGCAAGAATTCCGAATAGGATGAATATAGTGATCAGAGACGATCCCCCATAACTAAGAAACGGAAGGGAGATTCCTGTGACTGGAACAATTCCGGTAACTACAAATAAATTCAAAATTGTTTGGAACCCAAAGAGAATCAGAATCCCTGAACCCAAAAAAAAGCCAAGTTTGTCTTTTGTCCGAAGGAGTAAAAAATAGATCCGAACTAAAAGAAAGATAACGAGAAAAAGAAAAAACAAAAATCCTAAAAATCCAAAATCTTCCACAAAGGAAGCCATCACAAAATCGGTATGACTATAGGCCAAATAACGATGGGCGTAACCTGATCCTACGGGCCTTCCCAAACTTCCTCCATCAAAAAAGGCACGAAAACTAGTCACAAGTTGGTGCCCTTCATCAAATCGAAATTTATAAGGATCAAGCCAGATTTCTAAACGTTTTTTACGATACCCAACTTGTGTCACAAGAACAACTAGTAGCGGTAGAACAGAGGCACCCAAAATAAAAAGCCGTTTCATGGGAAAACCTGCAAGCAGGACGAAAAAAAATAAAACAAGTAGAAGTTCGACTGTGGTTCCAAATGCCGGTTCAATGACAATGAGAACTAATGTTACAAAAATAAGAAATACTGAGGTAATTTTCTTCCGGTCCCATTTTACCTTTTTAAAATCAAAGTTATAAAAAAAATAAGAAGAAAATAACAGAATGCTGATTTTAGAAAATTCGGATGGTTGGATTTGAACTCCACCTATTTGGATCCAACGGTTAAAACTTCTTCCATAACTTGTCCCAACAGATTTTCCAAGTCCAGGAATGAATACGGAAATCAAAAGTAACAAACTTAAAACAGAAAATAAAAAAGACCACCTAACGAGAAATTGGTAAGGAATTTGACTAAAAACCAAAAAAGTGAATATTCCAATTCCACCCCATAACAACTGCTTGTTTAGGTAATAATTGGGATCTGAAAATTCACGTTCTGCGGGAATCACGGAGGCACTGTACATAATGACAATGCCCATTCCGAACAAAAGAAAAATCCCATACAATACCGGACCATCAAACCTCGAAGTCCCAAAACGAAAGAGGTTTTGTATGTTCCGAAAAATTTGCATTATTGGATTTTCAGTGTAGATAAGGTAATGATGGCAAGAATGATTCCAATGATCCAAAATCGAATCACAACCTTTTCTTCCGACCAACCTGACAATTCAAAATGATGGTGCAAAGGTGCCATTTTAAAAATACGTTTCCCTGTCAGTTTAAAGGATCCTACTTGTAAAATCACGCTCACTGCCTCAGCCACAAATATACCTCCGAGGATGACAAGAAGGATTTCTTTTTTGAGCATAATAGCAACAAGTCCAAGTGTGGACCCAAGAAATAGAGATCCAGTATCACCCATAAACACTTGGGCAGGATGGCAATTAAACCATAAAAATCCCAGTAAAGCCCCAGAAAGACCTGCTAGAAATACAGAGTATTCGTGAGAACCAGGAAGGTAAGGAATGTGGAGATAATTAGCAGCAGAAGGAGTTCCTGATACATAGGAAATAAGTGCAAATGTTGCTGTGGCAATGACTACGGTGCCGGAAGCTAATCCATCCAAACCATCCGTTAAATTGACTGCATGAGAACTTCCAATGAGTACGATGATAGCAAAGGGAACTGCTAAAATTCCTAAATTCCAAACCGGGCCTTTGACAAATGGCAAAAACAAATCGGTAATTGTAAATATAGTTCCTTTGGTTGCAACGATATTTGATTTTCCCGTAAAGTAGAAGTAAAGAGTTGTGATGGATACAGCAAAGAAGATGGTAACTAAAAATTTGGTTCGAGCACGCATTCCCCCTTTGATTTTTTTAACCGACTTCATATAATCATCAGTAAATCCAAGGCCAGCAAATAGAATGGCTGACACAAGAAGTAACAAAACATTTAGATTGGAAAGATTTCCCCATAACAGCGTTGAGATGGTAAGGGATAATATCATAATAAGACCACCCATTGTAGGTGTTCCTGATTTGGCAGCATGGGATTGCGGACCGTCGTTACGAACCGATTCTCGAAACTTCAAAGAGAGAAGAAACGAAATCAATGACTTTCCAAAAAGAAAAGTAATAAACATAGAAGTAAGACCCGCCATCATCGCACGGAGTGTTACATAACTAAAAACTCTAAGGAAACCATAATCGTTTCCAAACGATTCATAAATCCACTGGAACATTCTATTTCCCCTATCGACCTAATTCTAAGTTTTGAAAAGCATTCTCTATTTCTTCAAAATCGATAAATTTTGTTTTTTCTTTTCCGATGATTTGGTATGTTTCATGACCTTTTCCGGCTACGACCAAAATTCCATCCCGTTCCAGTAAACTCACGGCTCGTTTGATTGCCATTCGTCGGTCGACGATTTTTTCATATCTCTGGAACCCACGGGAGAACCCAGATTCAATTTCGTCTAAAATAACCTCTGGCGACTCCGTCCTCGGATTGTCTGAGGTAAGAATGACTAAATCAGCTAGATTCTCAGCGATCTTTGCCATTTGCGGACGTTTGGTGCGGTCTCTATCCCCTCCACATCCAAATAAACAAATGATTTGTTTGGGCGCAATTTCCACGCAGCTTTTTAAAATGTTTTCTAAAGCATCGGGTGTATGGGCATAATCCACAACGGCAATTCTTGATCTATCTGGAAATGGAACCACATGGAATCGTCCAGGAACAGTTGGAATTTTTTCAAGACAGGAAATTACTTCTTCCCAAGGAAAACCTAACTCGTAAGCAACTGCTAACGCAAATGATGTATTGAATACATTAAAATTTCCAAGTAGGTTTGTTCGAATTTTACGAACTTCAATAAAAGGAAGGTTTTTTGCTTTTTTATGAAAGCGATATTCACTTCCAAGTAGAGAAAGTTTTGTATTCGAATAATTAAATTCCCCAGATTTTCCAAGTAAATAAATTGGGGATTTGAATTTTGCTTCCGCAATTCGTTTTACCATCTTTTCCCCAAAGGAAACATCTGAAGCAACGAGACCAAATTTATTTTTTACAGAGGATTGTTCCAAAAGTTGAAAGATTTTAAATTTACTTTCAAAATAATCTTCCATAGAAGTATGAAAATCCAAATGATCCTGTGTTAAATTTGTAAATCCAGCGCAAGTAATTTCAAGACCTGCTACACGCCCCAGTTTTAATCCATGGCTACTCATTTCCATAAAAACATATTCAATGCCTTCATCTAACATCTGTTTAAGAAGTAGATTTAATGAAGAAGCATCTGGAGTTGTATATCCCGATTCTAAAACTCGATCCATAATTTGAATTTGAACAGTTCCAATCAGGGCAGCATTTTTCCCAACTTTCCTTGCTAGGTGAAAAAGGATGAATGTTAACGAAGTTTTTCCATTGGTTCCAGTGATGGCCACAAGTTTCATTTTTTTGGCTGGGTTCCCTGCAAGCAAACATGCAGTTTTCCCATGGGCCTCGCCCACGGCTTCTTCCGTTTCAAGGACCACCGGAAAGGATTCTAAAGTTTTTAATTTAACATCACGTTTAGAAATAAGAACAACTTCAGATCCTTTTGCAAGAGCCATTTTTAAAAATGCCTCTTGTTTTTCTGTGTTTTCTTCCGGCAAAACGAAGATATCCCTGGCTTCTAATTTTCGGCTATCAGCCCAAATATAAGCTACTTCAGTTGAACTTTCTCCTTTGATTAGTTTCAATTCAGGGATTCGTTTGATAATTTCTGATACTTTCATTATTTTTGAGTGATTACCTCATCAGGAATCGGAGGAAGTTCGATGGTCACCGTACGATTTCCTAAACTGATGGGAAGAAACTGGTAAGTCCTTCGGTAAAGAGTTTCGATTCGTTCTGCAGATGTATAAGAAACAATTCCTATTTTTAATTCATCGTTTTTGCGTTTTAATTCTTCTTTGGTGGAAGTACGTTCGTGGATCTGTCTGGTGAGTCTTGCCTTTTCCAATCCTTGCCAAACACTCGAATAAAAAAACAAAAGAAAAGGAATTAAGAGAACAAAAGGTTTGAGAGGAGAAATAAAATCGACAAAGAATTTCGGAATGTTCTTTAATTTTCCAGTCATCGTTCCCATCTCTTATTTAATATCGGACTTATTCTTTGAAGACCTCTTAATTTTGCCGATCTGGATGCCCGATTTTCTTTGATTTCCGTATCGGTTGGTAAAATTGGTTTTTTGGTTAGAATTTCAAAATGTTCGGATGCCTTTAGGTCGCGGAAGGTCCATTTGACAATTCTGTCTTCTAATGAGTGGAAGGAAATACATGCGAGTACGCCACCCACTTTCAAACACTCGGCAAGGTTACGAATTCCTTTTTCTGCATGTAACAGTTCTTCGTTGACTTCAATCCGCAAAGCCTGAAAGATTTTTGTGGCTGGATGTGATTCTTTTGGCCAGAACTTTCTTGGGATGGAAGCCTCCACAAGCTTTACCAGGTCGGTATTGGTTTGAAATTTTTTTTTGTGTCTCGACTGTACAATGTTATTTGCTATTTTTAATGCCCAACGTTCTTCCCCATATTCCCAAAACACTTTTTTTAAGTGTAAAACTGTGCTATAATTGATAATGTCGGCGGCAGTTTTCCTGCCCACTTGCGGTTCGAGCCTCATGTCCAAAGGTTCTTCATTTTTAAAAGTAAATCCACGTCCTGAATGTAGAAAATGGAAAAGAGAGACACCTAAGTCAACCAAGGCTCCGTCGAGACCGGGGCAATCTAAAGATTCCAAAAGTTCCTTATCCACTTCAGAAAAATTCATTTGAAAGGAATGAACACGGTCAAGAGAACCAATGACAGATTGAATTTCTTTTTTTGCCCTTTCCAACATGACAGCATCTCGATCAATCAGGATGAGCTTTGCATTTGGGAAGGTTTGTAGAATGAGTTTGGAATGACCACCTTCACCAGCAGTCCCATCTAAGAACCACTGGGGTTCGGTGACTTCCGATTTTTGTAGCAAATCAATGACTTCTCTTGGAAGTACGGGAATATGAGGCGATTCTGACACTGTTACTTTCTTACTGTATACCTGTCAAAATCCTTGCAATCCTTTAATCCTTTGGGGAGATTGAAAGTACAAATGAGTTCCTATGAAGAACATTCTCTTAGAAAAAACCTGTTCAGCATAGGGAAATTGGGTTATGCCAAAGGGGACAGACCCAATGTGGATTGTATCCTTTGTGGGGTCCGAGACAAAAACGAAATTGTTCCCAACCTGACCATTGCCGAAACCGAACTTTCCATTGTTTCGGTGAATCTTTTTCCTTACAATCCAGGCCATATCATTATCTTTCCCAAACGTCATATCATCCACTACTTAGAACTTACGGAAGAAGAAGCATTGGACATCCATAGGTTGACCCAAAAAACGATGCGAATTTTGGAAAAACAATGGAAGGTGCAAGGGTTTAATATTGGTTATAATTTAGGAAAAAATAGTGGTGGGTCCATCCCTCATATCCATGAACACATTGTGCCCAGATTTCCCAATGAGGCAGGTTTTTTAGATGTACTTTCCAATACTCGGATTGTCATCTATGAACCCTACCAAATGTGGGAAGATCTAAAAAAGATTTGGGCCAATGAACCAGAGATTGTTTAGTCTTTCTTCTGGTAGATGGTATGTCCTAAAAATTTAAAACTATCCGAAATTCCAAACATAGTTTCCGAGTGACCAAGAATCAAATATCCTTTTGGTTTCAAACTGGCTTCAAAGTTTTGGAACAAAGTTTTTTGGGTTTGTTTGTCAAAGTAAATGACCACATTTCTACAAAAGATTAAATCCAATTTGTCTGTGATCGGAAATGGGAAATGCAAAAGATTGATTTGTCTAAAATCAATCAAAGCCTTTAGGTGAGGTTTTGCTTCATAATAAACATGGTCTTTTTCAATGATTTTATTGAAATGTTTGATTTTCACTGCCTCTGAAACTGGTTCGAGACGATCATCCCGATACACTCCTTTTTTTGCAGTGGCAATCACTTGGGTATCAATATCTGATGCGTAAATTTTACAATTCCAACCAGGTTTTGTGTGGAAGTAGTCATAAACAGTGATGGCAATGGAATAGGGTTCTTCTCCAGTGGAAGACGCAGAACACCAAATCCGAAGTGATTTGGGACCACCAGTGGCGACTGCTTGTTCTAAAGCAGGAAAGTATTGGTTCTTTAAAAATTCAAAATGATGGTTTTCGCGAAAAAAATCGGTTTTGTTAGTGGTAATCCGGTTGATTAGCTCCTGCATTTCTTCCGTAGCAAACTTAGGATCTAATTTTAGTTTTGCTACATAGTTTTCAAAACTAGTAATCCCTAAGGTACGGAGCCTTGCATTGAGTCTGGACTGGACCATGATTTTTTTATGCGGAGCTAAAAAAATCCCAGCTTGTTTGTACACTAAATTTTTAATGAATTCAAATTCGGCATCACCGATTGTGTTTAAAGATGTTCGAAAGTCCAATTTGCCCTCGTAAGTGATTCGACACGTTTTTCTCGATCTGACAAGTTGTTTTTTAGAAGGGAAATTAGATAATGAAAATTGGCATTGTAAAACACCTGAATGCCCGCCCCCTAACCCTGTATTTTGAAAGAACTTCCGGATATTTACCATTGTATGAGAACCCGAGTGTTCTCATCGAACTTCTGAAACAAGGAGAATTGGACTGTGCCCTCGTTTCGTCTATCGAATGTGAAAGAAACCACGAAACCTTGGATTATACGAAAGTTGTGGGAGTTTGCGCAAGAGATGTCGTTCGTTCTGTTCTCTTCTTCCGGCACGAAAAAGATACCGGAATGCCCCAGGTTGTTTATACAGACAAGGGGTCTAGGTCGAGTGTGGCCCTATTACAATGTTTACTCTATCGTGAGTTTGGAAAAATTGTGGAGGTAGTTCCCACCCCAGCTTCTGAGATCTCGCAAATGATGTTAGATGGGATTGGGTCTCACCTTTTGTTTGGAGACCATGCCTTATTACAAACTCCAGTTCCTGGATACCAAGTTGTGGATCTTGCGGAATGGTGGAACAGGTCAACCGGACTTTATTTCTGTTTTGCTTTTTGGGCCTTCCCCAAAGGAAAGGTTTGGGATGACAGACTTTTTTTAACCGCTTTGGAATACGGGCTAAAAGAATTGGACTCCATCATCAAAGAAGAAAAACGATTGCCGATTGCGGTGACAGATCGTTATCTCAAACAAGAATTACACTATATACCAGAACAGAAAAATTTAGATGGTTTTGATTTGTTTATCAAAACTGCCAAAGAGTTAAATCTCGTTTAGAAAAAACGGATTTTGTACTCCCAGGTTTTGGAGTCTGGATTTTCCAAAGTTTCTTGCAATGGGATTTGGTAAGTTAAATTTCCAAGTCCAATAAAACCACGGTTCGAACTACATTCTGAATCTTTAGGAAATAAAACCTTAAACTGAATACGTCCTTCTTTGAGTAACCGAGACGTCTCCGAAATGATTTTTTTCTCACCGGCACTGCTATCAAGAATTGCATTATCTGTTAGGTTAGGAAAATCTCTTTTGACAGTGAGAGATCTTGGTTTTGATTTAATAGAAAAAGTTCCAATCAATACCCCATCCAAATGCAAAGGATCTTCAAAGTCGAGTTTGTAGGAAACCTTTCCTTTTCGTTTGAAATACATATCAGTGGTTTCTGATTTTTCCAATTCCCGAAAGGTAAAGTCTCTCACCTGTAGATTGTTATTCGATTTTTTTTTAACAGAATTAATGATTTCTTCTTTGGAAGTAGGTAAAAATTTAATCAGGGAATCGTTGGAATCCCTTTTTAAGGGAACTGTATAGGCAATTTCGACTGTTCCAGAGCTGAGTTTTCGAAAGAGGATTGTCTCTTCGTATTCAAAACAACCGACAAAAAATAAAATGAGAACTAAAGGAAAACGGAACACACCCTAGACTTCCCATATAGAATGCCTAGGGTCAAGGACTATTTGGAAACGGGGTAAGCTTCGTTTCCGTGTTCTAAAATATCCAAACCTAATAATTCTTCTTCTTCCGAAACCCGGAGTCCAATGGTCTTTTTGATTATATAAAACATAAGGAAACTGGTTGGGAAAGCCCAAAGAAAGGCAGTCGCCACTCCGATTGCTTGCGCTGCAAATTGAGCAAATCCAGCCCCGGAAAATAATCCTGTTTCTACACTAAACAAACCGACTGCCAAAGTCCCCCAAGCCCCACAAACCCCATGAACCGAAACAGCTCCCACTGGGTCATCAATTTTGATTTTATCTAAGAAAAGAACGGAAACAATCACAAGGACCCCAGCCACGGCTCCAATACAAATGGCACCGGTAATACTCACCACATCACAAGGAGCGGTGATGGCGACAAGACCTGCCAGTCCTCCATTTAAAGTTAATCCAATTTCTGGTTTTTTGAAAAGAATCCAAGTGAGAACCATAGCAGCGATGGCACCGGCGCAAGCAGCCATATGTGTGACAACAGCGATCCTTGCAAAACTTCCTCCCTCTATGGAAGTCGTTGAACCAGGGTTAAACCCAAACCAACCAAACCAAAGGATGAACACACCAAGGGCAGCCATGGACATATTATGACCCAAAATAGGATACACACGCCCATCGGTTTGAAATTTTCCCATCCGAGGTCCCACTACAATCGCACCAGCAAGTCCTGCCCATGCTCCTACACTATGAACAACAGTGGATCCAGCAAAGTCATGAAATCCCACTCCTTCTCCACCGCCAAGTCCAAGAGATTCTAAAAATCCTGTAGAAATTCCGAGTAAGCTCCCCCAAGCAAAGGAGCCAAAGATTGGATAAATAAAAGCCGTGATGATGATCGAAAAAACCAGATAAGCTGAAAACTTTGTCCTTTCTGCCATCGCTCCCGAAACAATGGTTGCAGCAGTCGCAGCAAAAACAATTTGGAAGATAAAAAAAGTATACTTAGAGGGATCCATACTTCCATCCTCAGCATTGATGAGACTTTCTGCAAAGGAAGGAACACCCACTCCAAATCCTGTTAACACTTGGGGACCAAACATAATGGAAAAACCAATCACCCAATAGGCAATGGCTCCCACCGTTAAGTCAGAGAAGTTTTTCATCAGAATGTTCACAGCATTTTTGGCTCTTGTGAATCCTGCTTCCACATAAGCAAAACCTGCTTGCATAAAAAATACAAGAAAGGCTGCTATACAAGTCCAAACCCAATTTGCCTCTTGTTTTGTTGTTTCTAAGGCAAGTTTTGTTTCAGCGAGAGAAGACTTGATACTTGCCATTTCTTTTGCCAATGATTCTAAACTTTCTTGGTTATTTGTTACTTCTTCCGCTCCAATTGTGGAGCCAAAAAGAAGAACCGTTAAAAATAAAAATATGCTAACTTGTTTCATAAAACTTTCCTTAACCGACCTTTTGCGAGTGTGATTCTAACCTCAAAAGAGAAGTTTTTAATTCCAAACTTTGAGGTGTGTTCTTTACGCCTTGTTGCAATACTTTGATTGCTTTTGGTTTCGCATTTTCTTTCAAATAACATTGTGCAAGTAGGATACTTGCTTTGGCAAAACTATGGTCACTGGAGAGTGCCATCTTTAACGCTCGTTTTGCTTCCGAAATCATCCCCGCTTTGTAATACGCCCTTCCCATCATAAAATGAGAGGCAGCTGTATTATCACCCGAAGTTCTCAAATATTCTTCTAAATATCGAATTGCCTCTTTATATTTCCCATCTCGGTAATACATTTTTCCTAAAAACACCAATATCTCTTTTAAAGAAGAATCAATACTAAAGGCCTTTAAGGCTTGTGCATATGCTTCTTCCATTTTCATTTTTGAATTGGATTGTTTCGCCAATTGGATGTAATGCGAAGCTTCTGGAATGGAATCCCCACAATAAAGGAAAAGAAAACTTAAGTCGTCTCCATTGGGAACGTCACCTTGATAGGCTCTAAATCTCTCCACAAAGGCTGCGGACAGTTTTTTTAAGTCAACCTTTCCTCTTCCTTCCATCACAAGTTTTTCTCGTTCATCATGTAACCAGGATTGGATTCTTTCGACACCAACCTCATCTTTTAAATGATTTCTTTGTTCACTGAATCCATCAGAGATCAAAAGTAAAAAATCTCCTGGCTCCAAACGGCCTTGTTTTTCTTCGTAATCAATTTTTCTGACTGGAAGAATCCCGAGAGGAACTCCTTTTGTATCATACTGAATAAAAGTGTCATCAGCTGCTTTGTAATGCAACATTCGTTGGTGGCCTGCGTTTACATAACCGAATGTATAATCGCTAAAGATCCGAACCATAAAAGCTGTAAAATAGGTAGATTCTGGTAATTGTTCTCTTAGTTTTTCACCAAGTTCTTCCATTATTTCGGTGAGTCCAAGTCCTGCCATCACGGATCTGCGGAATTGGTGGTGGATGGCCATGGTAACTAGCGCCGCAGGAATTCCATGTCCAGATACATCAATGTTAATAGCTGTTAAAGAATGACCTTGTCGAACGATATCAACTAAATCACCACTGACTTCTGCCATCGGTTCATAGTGGCTTGCAAAATAAATTCCATTCCAAGCACTTAAGTCCTGAGGGAGGATTTGACTTTGGACATTTCGTCCCATTTTTAAATCCCATTCCAACTGATTCAGGATGGCAGCTTCTCTTGCTCTGGCTGTGACAAGTCCTTCAATGAGTCTGACCCCGTAAAGAGCTAGTGCCAGTTGAGATGTCAATGCTTCTAAAATTTCTAAATCATCGGTGATATAAAAATTTTCGCGTTCACTTTCCACCGCAAGTGTTCCAAGAATTTCTTCTTTTTGCATGATGGGAACACACATCACTGATTTTGTGGTTTCACCTTCATCAAAGAAGTGAGCCGAACGAGTGAGATCATTCACAAGAACAGGTTCTTTGGTTTCAAAAACTGCTCCCGAATAACCTTCTCCCATCACTAAATTTCTACGGGGAGGTTCGGTCTCTTTGACAAACTTGACAGGGACAAGATACTCTCCATCCCAGAGCCGGAGTGTCGTATTGTCCGACTCAAAAATTTCCTGACAGATCAGGATGACTTTCGAAAAGAGTTGGTCTTCTCTATCTAAATTAGCAAATTCTTTGGAAATGTAGAGAAGGATCGCAATTTTATCTTTATCTGTTAATCCTCCCACGACCTTGTTTTGTCCGCGGAAGTTGACGAGCATTCGTTTGGAAACTTTGAAATCAACCATATAGGATACCTTTCTGATTTAGATGCAAGTATCGTACCGACAGTGCATCTCGCCTAAAGAAGTCAGAATATCCTATATTTCTCTACAATATGTACCTAATTAGAACAAAAGGGAGAAGAAGTGTTTATGGAAACCAGCCATTTTGTGCAAGATTTAAGCAAATGGTGTTCTTCATTGGAACTGAATTTGGATTTGTGCAGAGGCTCGAGTCTCAGCCCCGTCTCTTTCCGGAACACCGAGGCCTGATCTTTGCACAGAAATCGAGTACAAATACCCAGGACCCAGCTCTCCAGGAAAAATGGAACCAGCAACTCCCAGAGAGGCAGTATAAAACCCTCTTAGGTTCGAATCCGCACGAAACTCTCTACCTAATCCAGATAAAATTTGGAATGATTCAATTTTCCCAATCGCTAAACCAATGTTACCTGCATACATCGTATGAACTGGATATTGAAGAGAATTTTTCCCACCATTGAGTGAAGTATAAGATTTTTCAAAAAAGGTTCGATTCCCCTCTACTTGGATATCAATCCATTCATTCAGTCGATAACCCAAACCCACTAACAACCGTTCAGGGAGACGTTCTTTTAGTTTTTCAGTTTCTAAGTATTTGTCAAATCGATAGGTTCCTGGTGATTCTAAAATGAACCCCAATCGAAAGTTACCATATTGAAATGCACTTGATACCGATACATTCCAAGAATAGGAACTATATCCACCCATGCGTCCCGAAACACCCGGACCCAAATGAAGGGCAAATGATAAATACTCGTTCCATCTCCAGGTTACAAAACCTTGAAAGGCATAATTCGAATACCTTTCATCCGCCGGAAAAGATCTTAAAAAAATTGGTTTTCCCCGAAACCCAAATCCTATCGATTCCGAATATGAAAAATAAGTGGCACCAGAAAGATATAAGGGAGATGTTTTTGGATTCGCATAACTTACGTTTACTCCACCGTCCACAAGATGTTTATTTTGAAATGAAAGAAAGGCAGAATTTCCGTAAACGGTTCCCATTGAATTTGGGCTAACTACCCCGGATGAAGATAATCCCAACAAGTAGGCAGAAGGATAAGCTGATTCATAACCAGAAACTTGTGCGGAAATTGTTCCTAAAAAACAAGTGGAAAAAAAAAGAGCAATGACAGGGAAATACCATTTTCTTTTGAAAATCATTTACTGCCATTACTCCAAAGATTTATTGGAAAGAAAAGGGATTTCTTATGACAAAACCACTCTACAAACAATTTCGGTCCCCACAAGGTTGGTATTCCTTTCTATTCCCTGCGACTTGGGAACATATGGTGGTGGAAGAAATTCCTGCTTTTTTTCATCCCGATGGCGGAGGTGCTTTGCAAGTTTACGCCTTCGAATCAAAATTAGAAGATTTCAACGTTGACAAAGAATTAGAAAACTACTTAAAAATTCACGAAATCGATTATGATGCAGAAAACGTGGCAGTTTTTGAAAACAATGAAGGTTCTTCTATTCGCGCCTGCGAATTTTTAAAGGAGGATCGAGTATGGATGGTGTATATGGTTGCAAACCAATCTAGAATGCTTCTTGTTACCTACAATTCTGATGAAGAAGTGGGTGATGAACTTTTCCAACAGTTAACTAACATTATCAGTTCGGTACGGTTTTTGAATTAATTTCTTTCCCTTTTTTACTTTACAGAAATAAAATTTATCTTAGTCTCTATTCCACTCGTTAGTGTCGGAATTAGGAGACCATATGAAAAAAATAGGGTACGGAATTGGAGCAGCCATTGCAACAATTCTCCTCATCGTAATCATCGCGTTAGTTTTTGCTGGTAGTTTGATCAATCCCAGTTTTTTAGTCAAACAGATCGAATCATCCATCAATGTACGAGCCCATGTCGAATCAGTCAACATCAGTCTATTCAATGTCCTCTCTGGAATTGAAATTGAAGGGATCATCCTTGCCCCAAGAGATGAAGTAGCCAATAAAGGCATCCCACTGGACGAAAGAAAGTCAAAACCAAAAGGTCTCATCCAATTGGGAAAAGCAGATGTTAAAATATCTTTTTTAGCACTTCTCACAAAAACCTTGAAGGTAAACAAAATCCTACTCAAACAACCAGAAATCTCTCTTACGATGAATGAAGATGGTGGAAATAATTTAACATCTCTTTTTAAAACACCTAAAATCGTAGATGGTGAAAAGAATCCAGCGCTTTCTCCAGAAGCTTTAGCGGAGAAAAAAAAAGAAGCTGAGGAAGAAGCAAAAGAAAAAGCAAGTGCCCCACCTTCAGGACCTTTTTCCATTAAGGACATACCGATTGCCATTAAGATGGGACTTGTGGGGATCCAAGAGGGAAATATCCAAGTCAATATGAGAAAAACTGGCCAACAGATTTTGGTTCAAAAATTAGATTTAGAGTTAAAAGACATTGATATTGATGGAAGTGATTTGAATTCGCATAACAATGTAAATGTGAATTTTGATGCTGATGTCACAATCATTGGTAGAAACAAAAAAGAAGCTGCCAAGTTTTTATTGGAAACAGAAGGAAAGGTAACTCCTTTTGTGGTCAAAACTGGACTTGTGAATCCTAAAGTAAATTATGAAGTTACCATGAAAGAAGACTCTTTTGTTTCCGGATTTGCTGCTTTCGATGCAATTGCAGGGGAACTTCCAGCGTTAAACCAAGCCGGTTTGAAACTAGATAAACTCAAAGAAAAAGCGGAACTAAAAAAAGACGTATCCTTTCATATAGAATATAGCAATGGAAAGGTAACCTTTCTAGATGAACCAACATTTCCAACTAAAAACTATGACTTACAAATCACCAAAGGGTCTTATATAGTTACCACAACCAATTACCACGAAATGAAAATGGGTATGCTCTATGATGAAGATGAATCCAAAAAATCTCTCGCATCAGTGGATGAAAAAATCAAACAAGCCACGAAAGGACAAGGCGATCCGAAAGCCCTTCGCAATAAAATAGTTGGGAACTTGGTGAAAGACGAAAGGCTTTTTATTCCTTTTCGAACCTATGGAGACATACGGAATCCAAATGTAGAACTTGGTGTGGGTCTAGGTACCATCACCGATCTAATCGGGGGTGCTGTCAAAGAAGTCATCAAAGGGAAAGCTGGTGATGCATTGAAAAAAATTCCGGGTGCAGGAAATGCTCTGAAAGGATTGGGATTTTAAATCGAATCAACATCCCTTTACTTTTCTCTATGTATAAAAAAAGGGACTAAATTTTTAGTCCCTTTTTTGTTTGGTTTTAGAAATCAGTTAGAGTTTTTAACTTCTACTTATCTCCCACCACCAGATCTTTTTCTCATACTGGCATCCAAAACTTTTTTACGAAGGCGTAAACTTTGCGGAGTCACTTCCAAAAGTTCATCATCATCTAAAAATTCAATGGATTGTTCCAAGGTGAGTTTCTTCGGTGGAACAAGACGAATTGCTTCATCTGATCCAGAAGCACGAACGTTGGTGAGTTTTTTCTCACGAACAGGGTTTACTTCCAAGTCGGAATCTCTACTGTTCATCCCAAGAATCATCCCAGGATATACCGCTACTTGTGGTTCAATGAAAAGATCCCCACGTTCTTGCACTTTCCATAATGCGTAAGCAGTGGATTCCCCTGAGTCCATAGAAATAAGAGCACCGTTTTTACGACCAGGAATTTCACCTTTGTATTTATCAAAACGTAGGAAACGGCTAGACATTACCCCTTCCCCACGAGTTTCAGAAATAAAATGACCTCTAAATCCTATGAGTCCTCTTGTCGGAATGGTGTATTCCACACGAGTGATTCCAGAAGTATGAGCATCCATTCCTGTTAATTCCCCTTTACGGCGGTTTAGCTCTTGGATACATGCGCCCGAGTATTGGTCAGGAAGGTCCATTACGAGTGTTTCGTAAGGTTCAATCTTTTCCCCAAGTTCGTTTTGTTTGATGATTACTTCTGGGCGTGATACTTGGAGTTCATATCCTTCCCGTCTCATGTTTTCAATGAGGATGGATAAGTGAAGTTCTCCACGTCCTAAAATTTTAAAACGATCTTTATCTTCTGTTTCTTCTAAACGAAGTGCCACGTTGGTTTCAAGTTCGCGGTCAAGGCGTTCGCGAAGGTTTCTTGTGGTAACAAACTTTCCTTCTTTTCCAGCAAACGGAGAGTTGTTGACCATAAAGAACATGGAAACGGTTGGTTCTTCTACTTGGATGGCAGGAAGTGGAAGTGGATTTCCTAAATCACAAACAGTATCTCCAATGAACACATCTGGAATCCCAGCCATGGCAACGATATCTCCAGAACCTGCCTCATCAATTTCGTAACGAGTGAGTCCTTCATAACCGTAAAGTTTTGTAATTTTATAGTTAGCAGTGGTTCCATTTGTTTTTGCAAGTGTTACATCAGCGCCTTTTTTCATGGTTCCTTGGTAGATTTTACCAATGGCAATACGACCTACGTATTCATTATAATCAAGAGCTGTGACTTGGAATTGGAGGGCTTTGTCACTTTCGTTTTTAACAGCAGGCACATGTGCCAAAACTTTATCCAGAAGTGGTTCAATGTTAGAACCAGGAACTTCCGAAAGTTGGTTTACGGCCCAACCTTGTTTGGCCGAAGCATAAATAATTGGAAAGTCTAACTGTTCTTCGGTGGCACCGAGATCACTAAACAAATCAAATACTTTGTCTACTGAAAATCCTGGTCTTGCGCCTTCCCGGTCTACTTTGTTCACAACCACAATTGGTTTATGGCCGAGTTGGAGTGATTTACCCAAAACAAATCTTGTTTGTGGCATCGGACCGTCGAATGCATCAACAAGTAATAGTGTACAGTCTGTCATGGACAGAACTCGTTCCACTTCCCCTCCAAAGTCAGCGTGACCCGGGGTGTCTACGATATTAATGCGAGTGCCTTTGTATTTTACCGAAGTGTTCTTGGCAAGGATGGTAATCCCTTTTTCTTGTTCCAAAGTGTTGGAATCCATGATTCTTTCTCGGTCTTCTTTTGCGGTTACGGCGCCCGTATGGCGAAGGATACAATCTGTTAGTGTCGTCTTACCGTGGTCGACGTGTGCGATGATGGCGATGTTGCGAATTTCCATTGTTTTTACCAGAAATTCTAATCCAGTTAGGCTGTAAATGGGGATTTCAGTTTGACAAGAGGTGCCCATCAGAAATCCTGGTAAGAACTACATTCGAGAAAGAGATTAGGATAGTTATATGTTCGCCATCATTGAACTTGGAGCCAAACAATTTAAAGTGTCTCCTGACCAGGTATTCGTCGCAGAAAAAACAGGAAACTCGGTTGGAAGCACAGTAGAAACGAAAGTCCTACTCCTTTCCGATAACAACAAAGTCAACATTGGATCGCCAGCGCTTTCCGGTGCCAAAGTGACTTTGAAAGTATTAGAAGACTGCAAGGGTGAAAAAATCCACGGCTTTAAATACAAAAAGAGAAAAAACTACAAGAAGTCTTGGGGTCATAGACAACAACTCCAAAAACTCCAAGTAGTATCCATCAACGGATAATTGATTTATAGTATAATTTTTAAAGATTTAGGAGGGCAAATCGCAGGAATCCAACTGGAAGGACATTCTCCCAAGGACTTAGGTTCGAAAGGCGAAAACCTTTTGTGTGCAGGAGTCTCCACTCTGGTTCAGAGTGCTCACTCGTATTTGGCATCACAAGACAGTTTGGAATCGGAAGAAAAACGAGACGGGTATTTAAGCTTTTTAATCAAAAAAGACCAAAGAGTTGGCTACCAAAGCCTACTTTCCATGGTCGAGTTTGGATTAAAATCTTTAGAAAGGTCTCATTCCCAAGCGATTTCCATCCAAGACGAAATAATAAAGGGGTAAACAATGGCTACAAAGAAAGGTGGTGGATCCACAAAGAACGGTCGTGATTCGGTATCGAAAAGACTTGGTGTAAAAGTTTACGGTGGACAATTTGCTATTGCTGGTAATATCATTGTTCGCCAAAGAGGAACTGAATACAAACCGGGAAAAAACGTAGGGATTGGTCGTGACCATACTCTTTACGCACTTGTTGACGGTGTAGTGACTTTCGAACACGTAACTAGAGAAAGACAACAAATCTCCGTTTACCCGAAAGTGTAATCCTCTCATACATTTGAGAGGCAAAACCCGTTTTAGGATCTCCCTTAAACGGGTTTTTTTTTGACCAAAGGATTATATGAGCGGATTTATCGACGAAGTACCCATTCAAATTCGAGCCGGACACGGAGGGGCAGGTTCTGTCCATTTCCATAAAGAGAAATTTGTGGAATTTGGTGGTCCGGATGGGGGTGACGGAGGCAAAGGGGGCGATGTGATCTTTGTTGCCGAAGGTCGGATGATGACTTTAGAAAACTACCTCCCCGACCGAATGTACGCAGCCCAAAACGGAGAACCAGGGCTTGGTCAAAACCGAAATGGTAAAAACGGCGAAGACTTAATCCTCAAAGTTCCTGTAGGAACTCAGATTATTGATTCTGTGACAATGGAACTTATTTATGATTTTAACCACGACGGTGAAAGTTTTACCATTGCGACCGGCGGACGTGGTGGTAAAGGAAATACATTTTTTAAAACATCTGTCCAACAAGCTCCTAGATACAGCCAACCCGGAGAGGAAGGTGGCGAGTTTTCCTTAATTTTAGAATTAAAGTTACTGGCAGATATTGGTATCGTTGGTCTACCGAATGCCGGTAAGTCAACCCTACTCGCAAAAATCACCCACGCTCATCCTAAAATTGCTGGCTATGCCTTCACTACCCTTTCACCTAATCTCGGTGTGGTGCATAGACATGAAGATTTGTTTCGTTACACTGTTGCAGATATTCCGGGAATCATCGAAGGAGCTTCTCGTGGTGTGGGACTTGGAATTAGTTTTCTCAAACACATTGAACGTGTCCAAGGGATTTTGTTTTTATTTGATGGTGGAAATCTACAATTAGAAGAAGAATTAGAAATGTTACGAAGTGAACTTGGAAATTATAACCAATCTCTTTTAAACAAAAAATATCTTCTTGTTATTAACAAAATGGACATTTGGGATAACGATCCCACATTCACTGCAGAAATCCAAAAAAACTATTCAAATTTAGGAGAAATCATTTGTATTTCTGCTGATAAAGAACTGAATCTGGATTACCTACTCGAACGAATAGACAAAGTATTTTTTGAAGACAAATCGAAGATAGTTTATGGAAACACGTAAGGATTTTTTAAACTCCATCCAAAAATCAAAACTCATTGTGATTAAAATCGGAAGTGCTCGTGTTTCCGGTGAAGAATCTAAAATTAATGATTTTTTGTATGACCTTGTGGGAGACATTCGTTCTCTTCGTGACCAAGGAAAGGAAGTGATCCTTGTTTCTTCTGGTGCTATTGCCCAAGGAAAAAAACTTCTAGTGGACCAAAGTGGTCCTGTTTCTTTACCCAATGGGAAAACCTCTCTCGCCGAAAAACAGGCATTTGCTGCCATGGGCCAAAACAAACTCCTCAATCTTTACGAAAGTTTTTTTAGTCGGGTGAATGTTCCGATAGCGCAAATTCTATTTGGACGAAAGGATTTGAATGAAGAAAAAAGTTTTACAAATCTCAAACAAACCTTCCGCCAACTTCTAGATTGGGGAATTCTTCCCATCGTGAACGAAAATGATTCCGTATCCACAGAAGAAATCAATTTAGGAGATAACGATATCCTTTCTGCGATTGTTGCCTCCATTGTGGGAGCGGATCTTCTTCTCATCCTCACTGGAGTCGATGGATTTTTGAAAGAGAATTCGAAAATTGATTTATTCACGGAAATTACTAAAGATACCGAGAGCCTGGCAACGGGACCTTCGGGCCCAGGGACTGGGGGAATGTTCACAAAAATTAATGCCGCTAAACTTTTGTTACCTTATGGAATCAAAACGGGGATTGTGAATGGAGAAAAAAAACATGCCATTTCACAGTTTTTTGAAACGGAAAACTTTGGGACTTTGGTCGCCAATCGTTCATTAGCCCATCGTGTGCCCAGTGCTTCTGAAATCCAAACGCATTTTTTTTCCTTCCAGGCGGAGTAAACTATGGCAGATCAAAATTCAATTTATGCAAAAACATTAGCCACCAAAGCAAAGTTAGCAAGCAGAGGTTTAAAGGCTTTAACCACCTTAGAAAAAAACTCAGTTTTAAAACGTGTGGAAGAACTTCTTTTGGCAAATCAAAAGCAGATCATAGAAAAAAACCAAATCGATATGAAAAATGGCCAGGAAAAAGGTTTGTCATCATCGATGATGGACCGTTTGCTTCTAGATTCCAAACGAATTGCTGCTATGGCAAAAAGTATCGAAGAAATTCGTAATTTGCCAGATCCTGTGGGTGAAGTGGTTCGGGGCACCATCCTTCCCAATGGACTCGAACTTCTTACCAAACGAGTGCCCATTGGTGTGGTGATGACGATTTTTGAATCTAGACCCAATGTCATCATTGATATTGCTTCCCTTTCCTTTAAATCGGGGAATTCCTGTATTCTACGTGGTGGTTCAGAAGCATTTCATTCAAATTTTATCCTTTCTTCTTTATTTCATCAGGCCATTGAAGAAAAAAACCTACCCGGCGTGACAAAGGATGTCGTGACCTTTGTCGAAAATACAAACAGAGAGGCAATGGTTCCTTTTTTCCAATTAGATGATTTGATTGATGTGATTGTTCCCCGAGGTGGAGAGGCTCTCATTCGGTTTGTATCCGAAAACAGTAAAATTCCTGTCATCAAACATGATAAAGGTGTTACCAATCTATACCTTTCCCAACATGCAAATCCAGAGATTGTCCTTCCGATTTTACTGAATTCAAAAGTGCAACGCCCAGGCGTTTGTAATGCTTTGGAGAACCTTTTGGTTCATAAAGACTATCCTAATTTAAAAAATTTATTGGAATCTTTGGAAGCAAATGGGGTTCAAATTCTTGGGGATGAATCCATTTGCAAAATTCTGCCTTCGACCAAACCGGCGTCGGAAGAAGATTTTTATACAGAGTTTTTAGACACGAGACTTAGCATAAAATTAGTAAATTCTCTTTCCGAGGCAATGGAAAACATTCGAAAATACAGTTCGGGTCATACGGAATGTATTTTGTCTGATGACATTACAGAAATCCAAACCTTCCAAAAGGAACTAGACAGTGCTGCCATTTTTGTCAATTGTTCCACTCGGTTTCATGATGGCGGTGAATATGGACTTGGTGCCGAGGTTGGAATTTCTACTGGTAAACTCCATGTCCGTGGACCAATGGGACTCATTCACCTAACAACGACCACAACTTATGTGACAGGAAGAGGACAAGTCCGCGGATAAAGATGGAAGTTTTGTTTTTTGGAGGAAGTTTCAATCCCCCACATTTGGGACATCGCCATGTCATTGAAACGATTTCCAAATTCTATCCCAATGACTTACTCTATATTTGTCCTAATTTTGTTTCCCCATTAAAAAAAACGGGAAAAGAGTTTCGTGCAAATGAAATTTGGGAATTATGTTTGAGTGAATTTGAAAGTTTCCTTTCGGAAAAAGTGATCCTTTGGGATGAGGAAATCAAAAAACGAAATACAAGTTATACGGTTGATAGTTTACATTTATTGCAGAATCTCCATCCAAATTCGCAAATTTCTCTTGTGATAGGAGAAGATAATTTAAGCTCCTTTGATCTATGGAAGTCCTATCGAGAAATTCTAATTCTCGTCAAAATGGTTGTCGTGGTGAGAAGAGAGACTTCTTTTCCAAATGAAGTTTTCATTCCAGATTTTTTTCCCAAATCTAAAATCACAGTTTTGGCAAATCCAGTATTACCCATCAGTAGCACGGAAATTCGACAAGTTTTGAATGGAAACTTAGTCACAGAGTATCTTTTACCTAAAACTAGGGAACTTGCCCTGAAGTTTTTAAACGCAAAAGATAATGGTGGCCCAAAGTGAAACAAATTCCAAAGACAAATGTTTCCTTTGAGGATTGGATTTTATTTTTTACCGAAGAAGTTCCAAACCATGTCACAGAAACCAGGTTCCAACATATTCTCCGAGTGGCCAACTATGCAGAATCACTTGCAAAAATTCACGGACACCCCTATCCAAAAAAAGCATACCTCGCTGGCCTTTGTCATGACATCACCAAACAGAAAAAATCGGAAGTCCATTCGAAACTCTTTCAAGAATATTCTCTAGACCTAAACGATATTCCCTCGCAGGCCCTACATGCTTTTTCGGCTCCCTTATGGTTAGAGAAAGAATATGGTTTTTCCGATCCAGAAATTGCAAAAGCAATCTCCTCTCATACATTGGGAAATACTTCCCCTTCACTTTTGGACCAAATTCTCTATGCTGCAGATTTTTTAGGATCTGATTTTGCATTCCGACAACCTGACCTTTCCTTATGGGTGGCAAAAACAGAGGAAAATTTATTATACGGAGTTTTTATGAAAGCCTCTCAAACCATTTCTTTTCTTATGGAAAAAAAGGAAGTCATCCATCCTTATACATTTCAGATGTACAACCGATCCGCCAATTTGATTAAGGAAAACCAAATCGATGTTACGTGAAGCTCCCAAAAAACAACCAATCCCTGCAAAAACACTTTTGATTGCTGCAGGATCCTTTTTTTTGATTGCCCTTTTGTTTTTAATTTTCCGCTCCAAAGGTGGATTTTCGTTAGACCAAAAATTTTCACAAAGCAAACGACTTCCCATCCTTTTTTCTGTTCTAGGTGAAAAGGATGAGTATCTATTTTCTCTTTATGCGGAGTTTTATCCCAATGAAAAGAAAGCTGCCCTTTTTTTTGTAAATCCAAAAACCAGTTTTGATGATGGAAGTAAATGTCTAAAAGAGAAAGGAAGCTCAGCACCTTCCTATGTTGAGTCTGTTTTAGAAGACACTTTAGATTCCAACATCCCCTTTAAAATAGTTTTGACCAAAGAACAATTTCAGAATTGGGTCAATTTACTCGGTGGGTTAAATTTATTTTTTGAGCCGAAGTCATTACACATAACAAAGAATTACGCACGGAATAAACAAACCTATATTCTAGATGGCGAGGACACATTTGATTGGATGAGTTCCCTTGCAGATGAATCGATGATTTCCTATATCAGAAGGCTCGAAATCCAAGAAACAATATTCTTAACCATCCTTGAATCCATTCATGATAAAAAAGATCTACTCGGAAAACAAAGGGTAGCTTATCTTCATAGCCAGATGACCACAAATCTTTCTGTCAAAGAATGGGAAACATTGATCGATTTTTTGAAGAAAGAAAAGATTCATTTTGGAGTTTCCGAAGTTCCAGGTGAGCCAATGGGTCGCCCAAAATTCAAAGATGAAGTTTTAAAAGCCAATGAAGAAACGGTAAAAGTTGCCTTCCATAAATTTTCTAGTGAACTCAAATCCTTATCTTTTAGCGAAGGGGAAAGAGCAAGGATCGAAGTCTTGAATGGAACTCCTAAAAATGGGCTTGCCAGATATGGTAAGGTGCTTCTGAATGATAAGGGTCTGAAAGTTCTCTCCGTTGACAATGCCTGGGATTCTAGTTTTAAATCCAGTATCATCCTAAACCGCTCCGGAAACACACAGTACACCGATCTTATCTCCGATACATTTCAAGGACGCAAGGTTTACTTTGCACTGAGAAAAGATTTAGGGTTAGATGCCACTGTGATCCTCGGGGAAGATTTTCAAAATTCCAAGGACTAAAATGCCGAATATCAGCGCCGAGACAATAGAACATCTCAAAAAAATCAAACAAACGTTAATTGACAAAAAATGTGAAAACATTCAATTTCTGGATCTAAAAGACGTACATAGTTATTTATCCTTATTTGTAATAGCAACGGTCAAAACAGAAACACAAGGTAGATCTTGTGCGAAAGATATTGATAAATACATGAAACCTTTGAAACTTGCAGTCAAAAGACAAAACCTAACAGATCTACCCAAGGACGCAACGGGTTGGATCCTTCTCGATTACGGTGAAATTTGTGTGCATATTATGACAGACGAAATGAGAACCTACTATTCATTAGATCGTCTCTGGGGAGATGCCACTCCTATTGTTGTATAAGAGTGAGTGCTTCTTCTAGATTGTCTTTTGGCAATTCACAAGAAAAATTACGGCAAACATAGAATAAAATCCCAGAGCCCGCCCCTCTACCCGTAAGGAGTTCTAATTCTTCCGCTAATTGTTTTGCCTTTGATTCTTCTAATACTAGCCAAACCAAATTCGGATCTTTTAATTCACTTAGTTTTTTCCGAATGGATTTGATTTCCGTTGCATCCTTGTCTTTGTAAACCACAAGGACTTCCTTCGAAGGGTATTGAAATTTTTGGAATGCTGATATCATCGAAGGGTAACTTAATGAATTTTGCGTTAGTTCTGGAAGGAAATAAGAAAAAATAGCATTGGCCTTTGATTCTAAATCTTGTCCTTTGTATCCAAAAGAAAACAAAAGATAAAACAAATGTA
This sequence comes from Leptospira bourretii, assembly GCF_004770145.1. Lineage (NCBI taxonomy): Bacteria > Pseudomonadati > Spirochaetota > Leptospiria > Leptospirales > Leptospiraceae > Leptospira > Leptospira bourretii. The sequence continues at coordinate 95,137 of NZ_RQFW01000019.1, forward strand.
AGATGGTTGAATTCCCAGATGGTTCAACTCCATCGTAACCTTCAATAGTTCTTACAATTAAATCTTCATTCCCATGAAAGGATTCGTAAAATGGACCCACAGTGGAGGCAAAATGAGAAAACAAATATTCCAAAGAACGTTTTCCCTTTGTATAGGCTTCAATATCTTCATCCAACTGAAAAAGTTTCATAGAAACCCAAATGAATTCTGCATAATCGGGTAAGGTTCCAAAGTATTTGGCCTCTCCTTCCCGGAATCTCCTTAATATGGAACCATCATCACCAACGAGTTGTTTTGTGATAAACTGATAAATCTTTTTGGCATCATTGAGATACTCAGTATCACCGGAAACTTCATAAGCAGACAAAAGTGCTCGGATCCAAAGACAATTCCAGGAAGTAAGGACTTTGTCATCCCGAAGGGGTCGAATCCTTTGGCTGCGATTTGCCAAAAGTTTTTCTTTTGCGTATTCTAATTTGTGAGTAAACTCTGGTTTGAATTGAATTCCATCCACAAAAGGATTTTTTCCCTTCCAATATACATGTAAGATGTTTTGGTGTTCAAAATTTCCTTCTTCGGTGACATTCCAAAATCCTTGGATTTCTTCATCAGGAACAATTTGATTCAATTCAGAATGGGTCCAAAGATAAAATTTTCCCTCTTCTCCTTCCGAATCGGCATCTTCTGCGCTGGCAATCCCACCGGAATCCAAGGTCATATCACGTCTGATATAGGTAACGATTTCTCGAATCACCTCTAAAAAGAAAGGTTCTTCTGTAGCCTTGTATAACAAAGAGAGGGCTTCTACATAGAGGGAGTTGTCATACAACATTTTCTCAAAATGGGGAACGAGCCATTCATGATCAGTCGCATAACGGCAAATTCCACCACCCACTTGGTCATAAATCCCACCGGATTTCATGGCATAGGCTGTGTTAAATGCCATCTCCAAGGCACGTGGGTCTTTTTTTAATAAGTAGAATTCCGTAAGGAAACTGAGGGCCATACTCGGGGGAAATTTATTACTTGAGTTGGTTTTGAATCCAAAAAATTCCTTATCGTACACTTGCAGGTATCGTTCAAAATTATTTTCGATGATTTCTTTAGCAGGTAGCTTTCCTTCATTGGGTCTAGTTTCATTATCACGTAAATACTGTGTCAAATCAGAAGCAGCTGTGACGAGTTCTTCTCTTTGGTTCTTCCATGCTTCCGAGACCAATCGAAGGACCTCTTTAAAGCTTCGTTTTCCGTAGCGATTTTCAGGAGGGAAGTAAGTTCCCCCAAGGATTGGTTCCTTTGTGGGGGTAAGAAACATATTGAGAGGCCAACCCCCTTGGGTTCCCATAGCATGCAAAGCATCCATATAAATTTTATCAATGTCTGGACGTTCTTCCCTGTCTAACTTGATGCATACGAAATTACGGTTTAAGACTTCTGCTGTGGAATCATCTTCAAAGGATTCCCGTTCCATCACATGGCACCAGTGACAAGTCGAATACCCAATGGACAAAAGGATGATTTTATCCTCTTTTTGGGCTTTTTCGAAGGCTTCCGCTCCCCAGGGAAACCAATCAACGGGATTGTGTGCATGTTGTAACAGATAAGGACTTTTTTCATGAACCAAACGATTCGGTTTTTTCGACAGATTTGCCACAATGTTCTCCCAGAAACTAAGGTTTCTCCACGTAGCTTTTTACATTTTAGGTTGATTGACAAGATTGATTTTTTCATCTTGTCTGTGTAAGGGGTTTAAGAAGTTTCCATTGAACAGTCACAATATTTCTACCCCGTATTTTTTTATCAGTCCTCGAAAGTTGACCAGCTGGTTAATATCTTTTAGTCTTTTAAGTTTCCCTATTTTTGCGGAAACTGACTTTGAAGAGGATGTCAAACGGATGCAGCTTTCCCAGTGGGAAAATGGGAATACCATTCCTGAATCCCTCCAATCGGGGAATGGTCCGAAAAAACTACGACTCACGATCTCCCAAGCCATCGAACAGGTGATTGAGAACAATACCATTGTTCAAAATGCCAAATTGGAAATTGTCAAAGCTGACAGCCCCGAATGGAAAAATGAATCCAAATACACTTGGAAGGCGTTGGCAAGTATCCAGTCTTCCAAACAACTTTTTCCGAATAACAGAAACAACATCTTTGCCGGAACAATTCGTTCCCAGGATAAAATTTCTGCCGGTATCGAAAAACAATTCAAAACCGGAACTTATTTCAAAACAGAAATCAGTACAATTCGTTATGACGTAAATGCCTTTGAAGATCCTGCATCTCAGAGTGGATTTGGAAGTTTACTTGCTGCTCCCCCTATGTACACAGGTGCTGTCACTGCGACATTGTCCCAAGAGTTACTGAAATATGGATTTGGTAAAAACGAAGAAGATAAAGAAAAACTTTTAAAAAATCAAACCCTTCTTGTTCGCGAAAACTATATCAACATATTGACCCAACTTGTAGTAAAGATCCTCGTGGATTATTGGTCTCTTAGCATTGTAGATTCTCGAATTGCCACATACGAAAAAGTATCAAAAAATACAGAAGAGATCAGGCGCCTAACCTTACGAAAAACTGGACTGGGGCTCTCGGAAGGATTTGAAGTCAACCAGTGGAACCAAGCATTTCTTAGAACCCAATCTCTTTTAGAAAAAGCAAAAGTAGATCGAATTGAAGCCGAAAGAAATTTAGTGCGAATTCTCAACGTGGACACTGGCTCTTCTATTGAAGGAGTCACTGACCTAAGTGAAACTTTGCCAACGGGAATCAACCTCAAGGCTGACAAAGAATATGCACTTTCTAGAAGAACCGATTACTTAATGTTAAAACGGGAAAGAGAAATTGCAAAACTTGCTTTGAGTACTGCTCTTGCTGAAGATGATCCTTCATTACTTGCCACCTTTTCTTATAGCTCGATTGGACAGAATTTTATTTCACCCCAAGACAATTTCATTGCGCGCCAAAGAGGAATCACATCCTTTAACCATCCACAAATTCTGGCTGAATTAAAGATGTCTTACCCTCTTTGGGACTTAGGAATCAAAGCGGGAATTCGAGATGCGGAAACGAATCTCAAAGTGAACGAGATGAAAATCCAAAACTTGGAACAAGAGATTACGCAAGAAATTGATAACCGGTACGAAGCGGTTTTAGCTAGCCATGCTCTTTTAAAGGACTTATTAAAAACCAGAAAAGAAACCGAAATTTTCTATAATGGACTGATCGAACGATTTCGCCAAGGACGGTATACAGCCGTTAACGTCAAAAATGCCTTGGATAGTTTGGCGAATGTCGAACTTGCCGTGACACAAGCAAAGATTAACTTTAATATCAATTTAGTTCGTTACGAATTGGCTAAAAATTCTCTATTTGAGAAATATGGTCTCGATCTTTACTCAATCTTAGAGGAAGTCGAAAAAAGAGCCAAACAAGAAACTGACAAATTATGAAAGTTTACCCTTCGCACAGAAAAGAGGAAATGGTTCGTTACAGGCGAACCTTCCACCAGTTCCCCGAACTCAAATATGAGGAAAAGGAAACTGCTTCTTTTGTGAAGGCACATTTAGAGTCTTTGGGTTTTCAAGTGGAATCAGGGATCGCAGAAACTGGACTTGTTGCTTTATTTGATTCTGGAATTCCTGGAAAAACCATCCTCGTCCGAGCCGATATGGATGCCCTCCCCATCCATGAAGAAAATAACCACGACTACAAAAGCAAAAACCCCGGTAAGATGCATGCTTGCGGACATGATGGGCATACAAGCATCCTTATGGCACTTTCTTCTGAACTAAAATCCTCTTTTTCGGAATTTGTCCCCAAAGGTCGAGTTCTCCTTTGTTTCCAACCAGCGGAAGAAGGTGGATCAGGGGCTGACAAAATGATCGCTTCTGGAATTTTGGACCGGTACAAAGTAGATTCCGTTTTTGCTCTCCATGTTTGGAATCATATTGATCTCGGGAAAGTGGGGGTTGTCAACGGTACCATGATGGCTTCCGTTGATGAATTTAAAATTACAGTAAAAGGAACCTCTGGCCATGGAGCAATCCCCCAGCACACAGTGGATCCGATTGTAGTTGGTTCTCACTTGGTGACCGCTTTACAGACATTAGTTTCCAGAAATGTGGATCCTTTGGAACCCTGTGTGGTGACCGTGGGATCATTCCATTCTGGAAATGCCTTCAATGTCATCCCGGAAACAGCAACCCTTCATGGAACAGTTCGCACCTATTCCAAATCCGTTTATGAAATGATTCCCAAACGAATGGAATCTCTGGTGAACCAAATTGCCGCTGGGTTTGGAGCCACCGTTGATTTTGAATACAACCGAATTGACAAACCCACCATCAATGACTCAGGTATGGCTGACATCGTCCGAACCGCTGCAAAAAATGTTCTCGGTGAAAACTGCCTCACTGAAGAAAATACAAGGACCATGGGAGGCGAAGACTTTTCGGCTTTTCTAATGGAAAGACCAGGTTGTTATTTTTTTATTGGTTCTCGGAACGAGACCAAAGGATTTATCCACTCCCACCACAGTTCTTTTTTTGATTTTGATGAAGATGCCCTTCCCATTGGCCTTTCCGTGATGAAAGAAGTCATCAAAACCTATCTTTTAAATTCAATTTAAACAAAAATAAACTTGTCTGTTTTTTGGCCCATTCTATTAGTTAGACATCTAACCATTTTTTCCCGAGGATTCCTATGATATCATTCGAACAAGTAGACGGAATCGGATTTATCCGATTGGGCATTAACGACAAGAACAGTTTTTCTAACGAATCGTTTTTGGAATTGAAAAAAACAATTCAAATCGCTAAGGAATCCAATTCCAAAGCCATCGTATTAAAAAGTGATTCTCCTGGGTCTTTTTCTTTAGGACTTGATCTTACCACTGTCAGCACAATGGATCTTTCCAAAGATTTAGCTCCCTTTTTAAATTTGTTCTATGACAACTTAAAAGGTTTGTTTACCCTTCCCGTTCCAACAATCGCAGAAATTTCTGGCCATGCTTTAGGATATGGAGCGATGCTTGCCCTTGTTTGTGACTATCGTTATGCGACAGAAGACATTCGATTTGGTTTGCCTGAGGTAAAAATTGGAATCCAAGTTCCTTCATTTATCTATACCCTTCTCGGTGAAGCCGTTGGATATGATGCTGCAAAAAGGCATGTATTGTTAGGTGATGCATTTAAAGCCAAAGAAATGCCAAGTTTGTTTGAAGAAATTGTTGGAACAGAAGAAGACGTAAAGAAAAAGTCGAAATCTCTTCAAACCAAACTAAAGAAAAATTCCCTGTCAGCAATGAAAGATACAAAATTAGGAATTTTGAATGTACAAAAAAACATTTTATCGTTAATTGAAACGGATATCCAAGCGACCATCCAAAGTATCCAATCAAAGGATGCGCAAGAAGGTATTTCTGCTTCCGTTCAAGTCAGAAGACCTGTTTTTACTTCCTAAAAAAAGCGAATGATTTAATTTTCTCTTTTATTTCGAATGTGTTTGTAAATTTCTTCGAGGATAGGATATAAAATATCCTCGCTTTCTTTTGAGATTCCCCATGTTTGTAACGAAAGAAGTTTTGCAGAAATTGTCACAATCTTCTTTCGTATTTTTTTCCCATCCTTTGATAAAAGTAAGGCCCATTCTCTTCCGTCATTTGGAGATGGATTTCTTTCCACAAGGCCCTCTTTGACCAATCTGTTGACAAGAACTGTACAAGTGGGCTTCGTCTTCTCAATGGTTTTGGCAATTTGTGTCATATTGATGGGAACAGTGCTACGTAAGAGAAAGGTTAAAATTTCAAAATGTGAAGTCGTAAGCCCGGGATAACCCAACTTTTCCATTTCACTACGAACAATGTCTGCAATTTCCGAGCTGATACGATCAAAATAGCGAACGGATCGAAATCGTTTTGGAAGTTCTCTACTCATCAAAAACCAACTAACATTAAAAAGTTGGAATCCATTAACTCTTTAAAGATTCAATTTCAGAAATTTCTTTCGGAATGGATTCGGTTAAATTGATGGGCGTTTTACCATGGATGAGAATATCATCCTCGATTCGAATTCCAATCCCTCGAAATTCTTTCGGGATGGTTTCATCCGTTGGATCAAAATACAATCCAGGTTCCACAGTCACTACCTGACCATCTTTCAATGGTCTAGATTTTCCATCCAAAAAGTATCGCCCGACATCATGTACATCCATTCCCAAATAATGACCTGTCCGGTGCATATAAAATTTTCGGTAGGTGCCCTTCTCGATGATCTCTTCTAAACTCCCTTTTAAAAAACCCATTTCCCTTAGACAATCACTGAGGAAGCGAACCGTTTTTTCATGCACTTCATTAAAAGGAGTTCCTGATATAGAATTACGAATCGCATTTTTCTGAGCATACAAGACAATTTCATAGATTGTTTTTTGTGCTTCAGTGAATTTTTTTCCCACGGGGAACACACGTGTGACATCTGCCGTATAATAATTCCATTCCGCACCTGAATCGACAAGGACCAAATCTCCCTCTTTGAGGAGGTCGTCATTACTAACGTAATGCAGGATACAGGCATTTTTTCCTGCGGCAACAATATGGCCATATCCCCCTCCAATTGATCCGTATTTTATATACTCTTGGTCAAGGAGAGCTTCCAATTCATATTCATACATCCCCGGTTTACTCTCTCGCATAATGCGCATATGTCCATGTTTTGTGACATCAGCTGCATTCTTTAAGATTGAAATTTCCTCTTTGGATTTAGTGAGTCTTTCTTCATGTAGAAAATGTGGATGTTCGATCCTATGCGGACCGAATTTCCCTTCCCTTGCCCTTTCCGATAGATTTCGACATTCGGAAATCAGCTCCCGGTCACGGTCTGGATTTTCTCCAAAAAAATAGTATAAGGTATGATTCCCAATCAGGATGGCAGACTTTTCTTTTTCCCATTCACTTAAATCATAAGAAAAATCCAAACCTAACATGGATTTGATTTTTTCTTTTCCAAGTCGAATCCCCGTCCAAATTTCTTTTTCTTTGTCTTTGGGTAAACAGAACATCCCTGAAACATCATGAGTGATGACAAGGATAGAGTCTTCTTCTGTAATCCCTGTTAGGTAATAAAAATCGGAATTCTGGCGAAACTTATATTCTACATCCCGGTTTCTAATCTTATGGTTTGCTGCAAAAAGTAAAAAGATTTCCCCCTTTTTTAACTTTTTCTGAATGTTTGTGATCCGACTACGATATAACTTAGAATTGTATTCTCTTGTTTTTTTATTTGGTAATTTCATGAGTGATGACTTCCTCTAAGGCCTCGAAAATACGTACAGGATTTTGGTCCATCATACAACGAAAATGTCCTTCTGGACAAATTCGTCCACCGTGAATCCCGCAAGGCCTACAATTTAGACCTTGTACTTCCATGATTTTATGTTTATCTGAAAGGCTTCCATATCCAAACGCAGGGATGGTTGCACCATACAACATAACCGTCGGAGTATTAAAAGCAGATGCAAAATGAATGGGACTTGAGTCGTTGGAAATAATCGCACTGGCATTCCGAATCCAAACCATTAGTTCTTTTAAATTTGTTTTACCCACAAGAGAAAACAAACGATCCCTTTCTTTTAGTTCTAAAGGCTCTGTTTTCATCAACCGTATTATGGTATTCTCAATTTCTAAATCTGCTTTGCTTCCAATTAAAATAACTGTTTCCTTTCGTTTGCGTAGGATTTGTGTAATGACACTCACAAATTTTTCTTCTGGCATTCGTTTGGTTTCCCAAAGAGAAGAAGGAGCAATCAGAATGTATCCTTCTTCATGGTTTAAAATTTCTTTTTTCTTTGTTAAAAAAGAATCTTCCTCTGGTTTCCCTGGGAATAAATATGGTCGTCTTTCTCTACCTGTAGGATAATCATATTCCTCAAATAATAAGGAAAATAGTTTTTCCACTTCATGTGGACCTTGTTTGGGTCTTTGCACCGTCTTTGTATGTAAAAAAGAAAAACCAGATTCTTTATAACCAATACGAATCGGAGCCCTAGTGAGGTAGGATAACAAACTTGAACGAAACGAAAAATGTGCCGAATACACTTTGTTAAAGTTCTCTTTTTTTAATAATCCAGCGAAATGCAAAAACGCAAAAGGATTCTTTTTGATTCGTTTTTTATCAAGTGACCAAACTTTTGTTAAATCTGGATTGTTTTCCAAAACAGATTCTGTACCTGCATTCACGAGTACATGGATTTCTGCTCCAGGATGTTCCGTTTTGACCGCATGGAAAAACGAAGTGGATAGGATCAGGTCACCTAAAAACGCGGTTTGGATGATGAGTATTTTTTCTGGCATCAGTCTCTTTCTAGTATCGACACAAAGTTGTTTGTAGCAAGTCCACCTATACTTTGTGCTATTGCCAACCGCTTTTCCGGCCATTCCTCAAAGAACCGGCAAAGTTCGACAATTTGTGCAAGGCCAGAAGCACCCACAGGATGGCCCCGCGATTTGAGCCCACCTGAAGAATTGATAGGAATTTTGCCCTTAGGATGGGTAAGGCCTGCTTTTACCTGGAATAAGGCTTCACCTCGTTTGAAAAAACCTGCATCTTCGGCCCCAACAAGTTCAAAAGGAGTAAACGCATCGTGAAGTTCTGCAAAATCAATATCACTTGGTCCCACACAAGCTTCAGCATAGGCTTTTTCAAAGGCAATGCGATTGGCCAAAAAACTGGGATCCGCTGATGAAAGAAAAGGAGCGGTTCCCGACCCCATCCCTTTGACAGAAATGGAACTAGGATTTTTGGAAAGGATCAGCGCTGCCGACCCATCGGAAAGTGGTGAGATATCATACAAACCTAAGGGACTTGCAATCTTTGTTTGGTTTTGGTATTCTTCCTGGGTTAAATTCTTTTTGATATGTGCTTTTGGATTCAAGAGACCGTTGTCATGTAATTTTTTTGCAATGGCAAAAAGGTCTTCTTCTTTGTATCCATAATCATTTAAATACTTACGAGTGATCATGGCTCCACCTTGCGCCATAGACATTCCAAGTGCTCGTTGGGAATCAGAGAGAACAGAACCTAACAAAAGATTACTCTCTTCTCGGTTGAGTTGGCTCATCAATTCTGTTGCCACAACAAGTCCATGCTCAAACCTTCCACTGAGAATTAAATTCACCCCCAATTGGAAAGCGGCTGCTCCTGAAGAAGAAGCCGTTTCCATTCTTATGGAATAAACGTCACGAATTCCCAATAAACCCGGGAGTTTTGCAGATAAATGGTATTCTTGATTATAGGAATCAGGTGAAAAACTAGCGTAAATGATGAACTGAATTCTGTGAGATTGAAACTCATGTACAGATTGTTTTGCGGTCACAAAGGATAAATCAAGTTGTGATCCTTTGTGTTTTCCGAATACACTCAATGATGGATTGTGAATGTAAACTTTCTTCATTGGAATATACTTTACGCTTGCCTATTCTATGAAAACCAATTATCTTTCCATTTGAAGAGAGAAAATGAGGCTACCCATATGAAGGGAAAAAAAGAAGTAATCGACATTTTAGCGGAAGTTCTAGCTGCAGAACTCACAGCCATCAATCAGTATTTTATTCATGCAAAAGTCTGTAAAAACTGGGGGTATTTGGAACTTGCTGAATACCTCAGAAAAGAGTCTATCGAAGAGATGAAACATGCAGACGAAATCATTGAAAGGATTCTTTTTTTCGATGGAACTCCTGACTTGCAAAAGTATTTAAAAATCAACGTAGGCCAAACGGTTCCTGAGATGTTGGATCATGACTTACAGTTAGAATACAATGCGGTAGAAAGACTCAACCGTGGCATTGATATCTGCGTAGCAGCCAAAGACAATGGAACAAGAGAACTTTTGGAAAAAATCCTTGTTTCTGAAGAAGAACATATTGATTGGATTGAAACACAAAAATCCATTATCGATTCGATTAGCATCCAAAACTACTTGGCTCAAAAATTAGGAGACTCGGAATAAAACCTACTCACCCCACTTACCATGCCATTTGCGGAGAAGGACTTTCTCCGCTTTTGGAAACCGAAATAAAAACCCACCATCTTAAAATTACCAGTTCCAACCGGGGTGGAGTTTTTTTTGCCGGAAAAAAAGAAGATGTCATTCAGTTTGCCATTCATAGCAAGTTTGCATCAAGAATCAATTTACAGTTGTTACATGAAAATGCGGAGACTTACGACGAATTTTATGCCAAAGTCAGTGAACTTCCTTGGGAAAAATACATTGGACCCGAAGTTAGTTTTCGAATAGATGCTGAAACCAAAGATAAATTAAAAAATTCTGAATTCACTATGCATCGAACCAAAGATGCAGTCCTTGATCGATTGCGGAGTAAAAAAGTCCCTCTCCCGGAAATTGAAAAACGAATGGCAGATATCACCATAGTTGTGAGATCTCATACAGACAAGTTTAGCATTGAAATTTCTCTTTCGGGAGATCCCGTTGGAAGACGTGGATACAGACTTTTTGCAGGGAATGCACCTGTGAGAGAACCCATTGCCCAAGCCATGCTCGAAGTATCCGGATGGAAAGAAGGAAACACTTTGGTTGATCCCATGTGCGGATCGGGAACCATCCTCATCGAAGCGGCTCTCCGCGAACGGCTGTATGGCGAAATCAATCGTTTCCTATTTGCAGAATCTCCTGTTTTTCAAATCTTATTTCCAACGTATGTATTCAATGAAAGGAAAAAAGAAAAACCAGATACTCCGCATCTCTTTGGATTTGATGTTGATCCAGAAGCAGTTCGGATTGCAAAAGAAAATGCATACGAAGCTGGGGTGGAAGATTTTGTGCAATTTGAAGTAGGAAATTGTTTAGATATCAAAAACCAATTTGGAAAGGAGGGACATGTAGTGACAAACCCTCCTTATGGGGACCGGATAGGAAAACCAATGGAAGATTTAAAAGAGATGTACTTTCAATTTGGAAAAGTCATCAAAAATGAATTTGGTGGATGGAAGTTTACCGTTCTATCGGGAGATTTTTCTCTTCTTGGAAAATTTGGACTCAAAGAAAATACTCATTTGAGTTTGAAACACGCAAACCTCAAAGCAAAGATTGTTGATTATGAAATCCGAGGGGGGAAATGAATTCCAAAGACGTACTCAGTCGGGTCTTTGAAATCACAAGAGATCCGAGAGATGGACTACTTTTCTTAAAGGAATTCCAATCTTTATCGCCTGAATCCTTTGCCATTCTTTATGCCGACTCGGAAACGATTTTTGATAGTTCTGAAGCTTTGTTTTCAGATCTAAAACTCCTTTACCAATTGGATCTTTTTCCCTTTGTCATTTTAGAAGTTGATAGTTTCCAATACTTAAAAGTTTTTTTCCCACTCGAACAAACAAATTCCGATGCAGAAAGAAGCCTTGGTTTTTCTTACCAAGTTGTGGATCGTAACAATCCCCTAAAAGAGGAAGTTACCAAAAGTATCCGTCAGAAAAAAATCCCAATTTTACTTTGGGATGATGAATCAGAAAAACTTTCAGCACTCATCGATCGTTGTCGCTCCATCCTCCATTCTTCTAAGGTGATTTATGTTTCCATCGATGGTCCACTGAAAGATCCAAATACAAATAAAGTAAAATCTATCTTACAAAGTGATTCTCATTTGTCTCTCCCGGAAGGGATGACACTGTCTCGGTCACAGGAGGAATTCATCCAACTTTCCGAAGACCTATTGTCAAAGATAGAGGATCCAAAATTCAGTATTGTCCTTACCTCACCCTTTACCCTACTGACTGAACTTTTTACAGTGAAAGGTAGCGGAACACTAGTGAAGCGAAAAAACAAAATCAGGGTTTGTCATTCCACTGAGGATGTGGATATGAAAAGAGTTTTTCAACTGATCGAAGAATCCTTTGGAAAACCTTTAAAACCTGAGTTTTATAAAACTAAATTTGATGTTCTATTTTTAGAAGAATCTTATAGGGCCTGTGCCTGGATGCAAAAAACAGAAAATGGGTATTTGCTTTCTAAATTTGCAGTCAATGGGGTGGCAAGAGGGGCCGGTGTGGGTCGCGATATTTGGGATCAAATTTTAGAACATTGTAGACCACTTTTTTGGCGAAGCAAACCTGACAATAATATCAACAAATGGTATATGTCTGTCGCACAAGGCATTGAAAAAGATGAAAGTTGGTATTATTATTGGTTGGGACTTGGCCAAGCACTCATTCCAGATACCATCCAAATCTTAAAGTCACAACCTGAAGATTTTTTTCCAAAGTAAACCCCAACCTATGTTATCTAAAAATTCAGTCTTAGTGTATGATGGGAATTGTGGGTTTTGTACCCGCCTGGCAAAATCCATTCGAGAAAAAACGAAGGATCAGGTGGCAATTGTTTCCTTTCATAAGCTTACAGATACGGAACTTCAGTCCATTCACAAACAACTAAACAAAACTTTGTGCGCGGGGGAAGTCCAACTCATTGAATCAGGGATACGTTATCCTGGATTTTTTGCGGTACGACAACTTAGTTGGAAAATGGACAAATACAAATACTTCAGTATCCTTTTGTATTTGCCCCTGGTCCCCTTTTTCGGAATGGGAGTTATGTTTTTTTTGAAACGATTTCGAACTAAACTTTCGTAAGGCGTTCTTGATCCAAACGAGAAAGACCTTTGTAAAAATCTTCCCTTGCCACAAGAGCCTGTAAATTTCCTTCGATCACTTGCTTCTTTGATTCGTCAGTGATGGCTGTTTCTTCAATCAACTCAAACATACGTTGGCTATGACCTTCATCGGCTTCTAAATTTACTTGGAAAAATTTCCCTTCGGGAAGGGTCATTTCCGTTTTTAGTTTTTTGTAGGCCAGAGCAATCTGAGAATATTCCAATTTTAATAGGTATTCATTTGCCGGACCGAGTGCTCCAAGCCCATAAAAGAATCCTCTTGCAATGATAGACTCCATTTTATCCAAATACGTTTTGGTTTCGGGTAGGATCTTATGGTTGCCAAAATCAAATTTTAATTTTGTTAAAAATTCAATGAGAATGGAAACGTGAGTGTCTGCGATTTTTCCTTCTCCGAGTTCCCCCCAAATATTTTCCACAAGGACAATTTTTGCATTTTGATCTCTTGTTTTAGCCGCAACTAACAAAAACCAATCCACAAAGCCAATGGATACAAAGTATTCTTGGCTTAGCCATAAAATTAAGTCATTAAAACTCATTGAGGCACTTCGTTCTAACAACCACTGCGATCTAAGGATGGGATGAGTTTCTACATCCTTTTTTAAAGTTTCCACGATGTTCATAAGTTTTTATCCTTTGCATACTTGTAACGATGATGATGTTTATATTCCTGAAACCCTAAATCCAAAACATAATTTAAAAGTTCAGGGTAAGTTCTTTCACTACTTTCCCATAACAATGGTAATGTGGAATAAACAGAAGAAAAACCGGGAGTGGCATTCACTTCCAAAAAATACGGTAGGTCTTTTTCCAATTTAAAGTCGATACGAATGTAACCAGAACTTCCTATAAGATTGGCAATTTGTACTGCATAAGTTTGCAAAGAAGTAGTTAGTTCTTTTGGCACAGAAAAATCCAAAGATTCCACAAAACTTTCTTTAGATTTGACAAGATCACTGTATACAGATCCGGGATACTCCACAAAGGCAGGAGCTGTGGCCGAATAACTCCCTTTATTTCCGAGTACAGCGATTGTCAGTTCCCTTCCCGAAAGATAAGATTCAACAAGGACTGGACTGTATTTTCCAACTAACGCAGGTAAAACTTCCATCCAATCATTAGTATTCTGAATCTGATTTTTTTCGTTTATGCCAAGACTCGAACCCTCGCCATTTGGTTTGAGGAACAAAGGAAAGTTCCCCGGTGGTGTTTGGTTTTTATCTTCCACAAGCCAAAAATTTGCTGTGGGGATTCCAAAGGATTTTAAAAAAAGTTTGGTTTTGTATTTATCTAAAGTGAATGTTTGGACTGCCGCAGAACTTCCCGTATGAGGCACGGCCAAATATTCGCATAACGCCGGTATGTAGGCTTCTCTGTTTGGAGACTGGTATCCTTCAATTAAATTCCAAACTATCCAATGTTTTCTTTCTTCTATGGGGATGTTACAAAGAACTGATGTTATCTCTGTTGGGTTTGATAAAACAGCAACATCATAACCCAAATCCTTAATGGTAGTTTCCATTTTTTGGATGGTCTCTTCTGATTCCCATTCCTGAGAAAGTTCGGGTTCATTTGGATCATACACATCACATGCAAGAATCACAGTTCCTTTCATAAGCCTAGGTTCTCCAAATCCACATCACTCAAAACAGGATAATAGGATTCCTTATTGGAATCTACTGGTTCAAAGGATAAATGGATTTTTTTTGTGACTGCCGATCGAAATACATGTTGGCGGGTTTTGGGATTATACCCCAAATACCAGTTAGGTGCAATGGTAATTTTACCACCTCCACCAGGAAGGTCATTTACAAATTGTGGGATCCCCATCCCTCCAATTTTTCCCCGCATGTATTCTACAATTTCAATCCCACGGGCAAGCGGGGTACGAAACCCTCTGGAACCGGGAATCAGTTCCGGATCATATAGGTAATAAGCACGAACACGCATCTCCAAAAGTTTTTTATGAAGAGTTAGCATGGTCTCTTCCTCATCATTGATTCCCTTTAAAAGTACAGACTGGTTCCCGACAGAAACACCAGCTTTTAATAACCGGAGGATTGCTTCTTTCGATTCTTTTGTACATTCTTTGGGATGGTTGAACTGGGTATTACAAAATATGGAAAGTTTGTCGTTATTATAAGTTTCAATGATTTTACACAAAGTCTCTGTTATGCGAAATGGCAAAGTGACTGGGTTTCTTGTACCTAATCTACAAATTTTTACATGAGGGATGGAGTTTAATTCCGAAAGAATCCAATCAAGTCTTGAATCTGCTAAGTTTAATGGATCTCCACCGCTAATGACTACATCTTCTATTTCTGAATGATTTCGAATGTATTCAAATGCCTTTTCCAAATCCCCTTTTTCCATTCTTTCTTCATTGGAAGATACCTTTCGTCCCCGCATACAATGGCGGCAATACACACTACAAGAATGGTTGGAAAATAAAAGAACTCGATTGGGATACATATGGGTCAGCCCACGAACAGGGCTTAGTCGTTCTTCATCTAAAGGATCGGCACTTTCTTCAGAAGAAAGGACTGCCTCTTCGGAACGAGGAACAATCATTTTTCGAATGGGACAATTGGGGTCATCGGGGCTTGACAAGGAAAGGTAATACGGAGTGGTAGAAACATGCAAACGAATGGTTTCTCTAATTCCTATGAGTTCCGATTCTGTTAGAACAAAATACCGAGATAAGTCTTCCCCTTTCACTCGATTTTGCAACTGCGAGGTGTGATCCGTCCAATTTGTTCGGGAATACAACTCTTCGCGCGCCTTAAGAACTTCTGATAAACTGCTTTGCACGAGCATAACTTCCAATTCCTTACTTGCCAAGAGACCGCCAAATTCTTTTCTGGTGGTAATGCAAGAAAACCGCCTGGGGGAAATCCGCATGGTCGCCTTCGATGTCGATGGGACCTTATTTTCCTCAGAATCCATAATCTTTAAGACCTATGTGCAGGCAATCGAAGAGTTTGCACAAAAGACGGGAAAAATCACGTCCTTACCGAGTCATGACCAGATTATGAATGAGATTGGGAAACCCGTTCGTACCATCTTTAAAAACCTTTTGCCTGACCTTCCCGAAGCCGAACGTGATATTATTTCTGGAAGGGTTCTAGACCTTCTCTGCGACGCTATCAGAAGCGGTGGTGGTGATTTTTATGCAGGTGTCGGTTCTACCATCCATTATCTGAAAGAAAAAGGATACACCATCACTTGTGCCTCCAACGGAAGAAAAGCTTATATTGAAACCGTTTTAGATACAGCAGGCGTTTTACAATACTTCGAACCAATTGTTGTCATCAACCAAGACACCATCCATACCAAAGGAGAAATCCTTGCTGAGTATGTTCGCAAATACAATTTAGAACCAAGTGCCATTGCGATGATTGGAGATAGACATAGTGATTGGGAAGCAGCAAGAGAGAATGGATGTCCATTTGGCTTCTGCACCTATGGTCACGGCCTTCCTGGTGAAATTCCGGATTTCGATTGGAAATTCGATGATTTACCCAATTTGAAAGAATTTTTTTAAATTCGAAATTCTCTACTTTTCCGACATTGATACTGTGGCGGTACATCCCCAAATCCAAGATGATAAATGGAAATCTTTACGCTATTTGATTGGCGGGATTTTTCTTGTACTGGTCCTCATTGAAAAGTCGATGGGCTTTGACCCGAAAGCCACTGGAAGTTTTCTCCCCAAACAAGGATTCCGCAATATAGGCAAATCGCAAGATAAGGGAAAATTTGCGGAACCTTCCGATCCTTTTGCCAAAGAAAATTGGGAAGATGATTTGAATTGGGAAGAAGAAGTTTTGACCCAAACTTTCCCTGATTCTGATTCCAAACAAAAACCTCGCACAAAACTAGTGGATGAAACCATTCCGGAAATCACCCTTCCTGAAGACAGGTTTCCTGGCGCCGGCAAACGACTGCAAGTGGATGCCGGGTACTTACCTGTATATTTCTTAAAATTTTATGGAACCGGCAAAAATAGCCAATCCCAGCTAGTCAAACTCACCCGGGAATTTCCAGGGGGAGATCCCATTCCCTATTTATTCCAAGAACTTACAAAAGGACCAAATCCTGAAGAAAAAGGCAAAGGGATACTTTCGGCTCTATCCAAAAGAGTCCGAATGGAGCCCAATTACCGTTTGGAAAATGGAATTCTCCATCTTTCAATTTCGGAAGATATCGGTTATGGAGGGAGTATGGAAATTTTAAAAGACAGACTCGATCAAATTTCATTTACCATGATTGGAAATTTTGGAATCAAAGGAGTAATACTTTATTCCAATGGGGAAAGAATTCGGACTTTAGGCAGTGATGGAATGACAATTCCTGAAGTTCTTGCTAGATCCCAAAGGAAGGTAATCATTTTCTAACTCAAGGAAATGGTTTACAGATCTTAGATTTTCGGTATCTTTAGTTCTGGTTCTTACATGCGTAGGCATACATTCAAAAGATATTTTTTTGTTTTTCGTAAAATGTTTTTACGAACCTACCATCCTAGTTTCACCGCCACAAATATTTCCGACATAGGCTCTTCCCTTCAGATTTTTAGTGTGATGACGGCCTTTACTTCGATCATCTCTCTTTTGTTTGTTGATTCCCTTGTGCGAACCAAAGAAGCCAGTTTCTGGATTGCTTTTTTTAGAATCTCTTCTCTTGGCATTTGTTTTTTTGTTTATCTCTTTGGAAAAAAAAGAGTCAAACTCTACCAAAGACATATCTACGGAATCACAAGTCTTGTCCTCATTGGTCTGATTTTACTCTATATTCCAATGATGGTGTATGATAAACCAAACCATGCCTATTATCTGTTTGGTTCTGCCATTGTCATTGCCAGTGCTTCAATTCTTCTATGGATTGAACCTTTCCGGATTCTACTTCTTTCCACTCTTTACATTGCTGTATTCATTCCCTTACATTTAAACTTTTCACGCATCCAAGGATTTGATCGTTTTGTTTTTTACCAAGATGTTCTCATCGTTTCTTTTTTACTCGCCTTTGGATTTGTGGCAAACCTCCTCATCAACTATTGGCGGTTTGAAGAATACCGGGTCAAGGCAAGACTTAGGATCACAGTCGGGAAACTACTTCGGATCAATCAAAAAATCGAAGACCTTTCTCGTGTGGATTCGATGACAGAACTATTTAACAGGCGTCATCTGCTCGAACAGTTTGATCTCTATAAAAAAAGATCCAACAGAGAAGGGTTTATCATTGGTCTTGTGATTTTAGATTTGGACCGGTTAAAAGCAATCAATGACAAATACGGTCACAAACAAGGAGACCTTGCCATCCAAGCTTTTGCCAAAACGGTAAAGTCCCGAACAAGGATCACAGACATTGCGGCACGAATTGGAGGAGATGAATTTTGCCTTCTCGTTTCTCCCATTGATCGAGAAGGTTTGCAGGTTCTTGCCGAGTCCATTCGTGAGAAATTGGAACGGTTACAAATCCCCATTCACAACCAACCAGGAGAGTCCCTTACCCTAACAGTATCCATTGGGGCCACACTCTTTCGTCCAGAAGACGATCCGAGTTTTGATGAACTCTATCACAAAATTGATACAGCCCTCTATACCTCAAAAAATGAGGGAAGAAACAGAATCACTCTTATCGAATCTTAAAAAAAAAGATCGACAGGTTTTGCAAATTTCATTAGCGTTGAAATTGAGACTGATTCTCAGTTTATGTCCGTAACGGATAAGGTGTAAAACTTCCAAGATGGGTGAAAGCCCGTCTTTTTTTTTACTCCACCCCTGCTCGGTTGCAGTCGTATTCTTCGGTGTAGAGTAAGTTTCGTCGGATGGGTTGGAACCCTCCTTCTTTTAAAAACCTACGAGCTTCCTTTTCTGTTTTTAATCCAAAAGAACGAAGTACATTCTCCTCAATGACAACAGAGGAAATATCATCAGCCCCGGAATAAAGTGCCAGTTGTCCCACACCTTTTCCAAGAACCATCACGGAAGTTTCAATGTGTTTGATATTGTCTAAAAAAATGCGGCAGATCCCAAGCACTTTCAAATATTCATGCGTGGGCACTGGCCTGACTTTAAACCTTTTGGTTTGTGGTTGGAAGGTCCAAGGAATAAAAGATAAAAATCCACCGGTTCTGTCTTGGAGGTCTCGGACCACACTTAGGTGTTCGATTACCTCTTCTTCTGTTTCTTCCGATCCAAAAACGACGTTTGCTGATCCAAGGAGTCCTACTTCGTGACAGGTTTCCATTGCACGAACCCATTCCGATACAGTGGCTTTTTTTGGGGAAATGATTTGGCGCATCCTTTCTGTGAGAATTTCTGCCCCAGCTCCAGGAACCGAATCAAGACCCGCTTCTTTTAAAATGAGTAAAACTTCCCTGAGAGGTTTTCCTGTGATGGTTTCTAAATTGATCACTTCCACAGGAGAAAAGGCACGGATATGCATCTTGGGGTATTTTGCTTTTACCGTCCGAATGACATCTAAATAATAATCAAAAGGAAGATTTGGATACACACCACCTTGGAGAAACATTTGGTCTGCTCCTTCTTCCACGGCATAATCCATTTTTTGTAAAATCTCTTCTTTGGAGAGAACATAACCTTTTCCATTCCCAATTTCATCCATAAAGGAACAAAAACTGCATTCCACATTGCAATAATTGGTATAATTCACCACTCGGAACATAGTGTAACTGGCTTCTGTATGAGGACGAATTTTTTCCCGAAGGAACCTTGCTGCCATTTGGATTTTCAGAAAGTCCCCACTTTTGTAAAGGAGGAGTGCTTCTGCAGGAGAGATCCGTTTGCCTTGGACAGCGTTCAAAAGGACAGCATCTGCGGGGTCATTTGGGCTAAATGAAAACGAGTCTAAGTTCATAATCTCTACCTACTTGGACAGGAAATCTTCTGACAGATCCCTGTAAAAACCGAATTTTCCTGGACATTCATTTTTCTATACAAATCCTAGGAAATACCAAACACCTTAAGGGCATAAACATAAATGGATATCGGAAGAATACTCTTTCACCTATTATTCACAGCATTTTTCGTCGTGGCAAACATTGTCTTTGTCCGCGCCATCCTTTACAGGCTCGGACTGATCTTCAATGGTCGTCCTGCTTTCTTCAATGAAGATGCAAAAAAGAACCTAAATATTGGATTTCGTCTTAAAAGTTTTTTAATAAACGTTGTCCTACAAAAGAAAAATTTCCGGGAACCAGTGCGCGGAATCATGCACGCATTTGTTTTTTACGGATTTCTCGTGTACACCATCCACACAACAAGCCAAATGATTGCTGGTGTGTTTGGATATGTCATGGACGATCCTTACAAATTTGCTCTTCCTGAATTTCTTTTGGGCGAAGCTGCCAATCATATCTATGAACAAGCAGTAAACTATGTTTCCATCCTTGTATTAACTGGTCTTGGATTTTTTGCTTGGAGACGTTGGATCAAAAAGGCAAAAGGATTGGATGTTCACTCTCCAGCTTCTGCGATTGTGATCAGTATGATCGCAACTCTTATGGTTACCACCTTACTTGGGAATGGTGCGAAAACTGTTGCGGCAACTTACTTCACTCATGCAGGTCTCATTGATGGAGCCATTGGATCCGTTTGGGAATCCATCGGTGTTGCAAACTCTTCTGCCGACATCGTTTTCCAAATTATGTGGTGGGGACATATCATTACTGTGTTCTCGTTTATGTTGTATGTTCCTACATCCAAACACGCTCACTTAATTTTTGCTCCGTTTAACTACTTCCTTGCGACAGACACTCCTAAAGGCCAACTTTCTAAACTTAATTTAGATGATGAAAATGCAGTTTGGGGATCCAACCGCGTAGAAGACTTTCCTTGGCCAAACCTACTCGATGGTATGTCTTGTATTGAATGCGGACGTTGCCAAGTAGAATGCCCAGCCAATAGAACTGGAAAAGTTTTAAATCCTAAGGCTATCATTGTAGAACTCAAACACCAAATGTTAGAGAAAATGCCAGATGTGGCAGCAGCGCGTGCGGGAAAAACTCCTGAAGAAGCTGCAGAAGCAGTTGCTGCACTTGAAACAGGTGTTATCAATTCCCACGAGGGCCTCAGTGAAGAAGCACTCTGGGGATGTACTACTTGTTATGCGTGCGTGGAAGCATGTCCTGTAGGAAACAACCAAGTAAATGCCATCATTGAAATGCGCCGTCACTTAGTTCTTGCGGAATCAAAAATGAGTCCTGAACTTCAAAAAGCCTTCACAAACATGGAAAACAATTCCAATCCATGGGGTGTGGGAGCACATACAAGAGCAGACTGGGCAGAAGGTCTTGGTGTGAAAGTTCTTTCAGAAGCAGAAGACAAAAACGTAGATGTACTCTATTGGGTAGGTTGTGCGGGTGCTTTTGATGAAAGAAACAAAAAGATCTCTCGTGACTTTGTTAAAATCATGCAAAAGGCTGAAGTAAACTTTGGAATCCTTGGAACCGAAGAAGGTTGTTCTGGAGATTCGGCTCGCCGCGGTGGTAATGAATACCTCTACCAAACTTTAGCACAAACCAACGTAGACACAATCAACGGTTACGGAATTAAAAAAATCGTTACGGCTTGTCCACATTGTTACAACACAATCAAAAACGAATATCCACAATTTGGTGGAAACTTCGAAGTCATCCACCACTCTGAATACATAAACCAACTATCCAAAGATGGTAAAATTGATGTGAAAGTGGCTGATGATGCTAATACCGGAAAATACACTTACCACGATTCTTGTTACATCGGTCGTTATAACAACAACTACGATAACCCTCGTGATGTTGTGAAAAAGGTATCCGGTGGAAAAATCGAAGAAGCAGTAGACCATCACTCCAAAGGACTTTGTTGTGGTGCGGGTGGTGCACAGTACTGGATGGAAGAACATGTAGATGAATCCAATCCTGAAAGTATCCGTGTGAATAGCAAACGTACAGGACAACTTCTTGATACGGGTGCCACTACAATCGCCACTGCTTGCCCATTCTGTATCACTATGATCACAGATGGTGTGAAAGCTGCGGAAAAAATTGATTCTGTAAAAGTGAAAGACATTGCAGAGTTAGTTGCTGAGAACATCGACTAACAAGTCAGAGTTGTGAGAAAAAAATGAAATTTCAAAATTTCCTCGCAACTGATTTGGTTGTTCTTTGGAAAAGGTGGAGGGAAACTTCCACCTTTTTTATTTCTAAACCAAAACCGTATTTTATCTCACATTGGTTCTCTGTTTTATTTGTCCTTCAGGCTTTTATTTTTATTTCCCTAACTGCTGAATCCAAACCCATCCATCCGCCAGAAGGCGACGGAATCACCATCATCGTAGAAAAAGGACAAACTCTGAGTATCATTTCCAAAACCTATTTGGATGATCCAAGGAAATGGAAAGAACTACTCAAATCCAACCAAATTGATAATCCGAATCTGATCATTCCAGGAATGAAATTATGGATTCCAAAAAGTTTGGGTAAAAAACCACTCGCCGACCTCCAAAGGTATACGGGAAAAACGGAAGTTTTAAAAGTATCGCAAAAAAGCTCCGATTGGGCAGGAGCCACAATGGGAGAGGGACTCTATGCAAAAGATGAAGTGCGTACTTTCAAAGATTCGGAAGCCCAATTTCTTTTGTTATCAGGCTCTCGGTTTGAAATCACAGAAAACAGCCATGTGATTATGGAAAAGGGAAAATCAGATACAGAACCGGATGAACTATATCTTCGCAAAGGACGAATTCGTTCCATCATTCAGAAAAAACCATCTGCCAACCAAAGAATGTTTTTACTAAAAACAGATTCTGCCATATCGGAAGTTCGAGGAACAGACTTTCTTACAGAAGTAGATCCTTCTGGGAACACAACCTTAAGTTGTTATGAAGGACTTGTGGCAGTCTCCGCACAAAATGTAACCGTAAACGTTCCTTCTGGCTTTGCGACCTTTGTCGAAAAAGGCAAACCTCCGCTAAAACCTTTCAGTTTACCAGATCCTCCGAAACCAAAAGAAGAATGAATCCTTTCCATCATTTCAGATTATTCCTATTTTGGTCTCCATTTTTGTTGGTTAGTCTTGGATTCTTTTTTCCTGTCTTTTCCGAACCAAAAACCATTAAATTCACTCTTGAACCGGAAAGAGATGATATCATTCAGTATGAATTTGAATTATGGAAAGAACCTAACTTTGATTTGGAGATTCCTTTTCGAGTGGTAGCAGGTCCAGGAAAAATCCAACTGTATATCCCCAATGGATATGAATACTTTCGAATTCGGGCCGTGGCCAAACGCCAGGTACGTGGGTTTTGGACAGAACTATATGCAGTGAATTCCTTTGGAAAACCAAAAGAACAGAGTAAAATCGTGGCCCGCAAACCTGCCACAACAGATGTTTTGGTTCCAATAACGAATAAGGAAGGAACCAATCATTATTATTTAACAGAAAATAAAATCCACGTAAAACCCATCTTAAGCCAACCAATGAAAACTACCGTTCGTTATCGTGTGAACGGCGGACCTTGGGTGATAACCAAACAACCGGAGTTAACATTTGCAAATGATGGGAACTATAAACTAGAATACCAAGTCACTAATGAACTAGGAATTTCTGATTCTATGCAAGTTTGGGAATTTAGTGTGGACAAAACTCCCCCAAAAACAGAGTTTCATTGGCAATCTCCTCCTTTCAGAAAATCGTCTCTCTCTTTCGTAGGACCCAATTCCAATTTAGAACTGCTGTCAACCGATACAGGTTCAGGATTAGACTCTATCCGGTTTCGCACCATTTGTGGAAAGAATCCTCCCTCCGCATGGTATCTCTGGGATAATCAAACATCTTGGACAAACGTGATCCATTCCTGTTCGGAGGATTTAGATTTAGAAATTTCAGCCACAGACAAGTTGGGAAACGAAGAAGTCCCTCAAAAAATCAAAATTCTACAGACAAAAAAAGGAAACTAAGCTGTGTTCACCGGAAATAGAATCCGAGAACTATTTGATCATTTTTTGTATGTAATTAAAACAAAATCTTTTCTTAAATTATTTCTATCAATCATTGCCTTCTTAATTTTTCCTTATTTTCTTCTCGTTTCTTCAATGATCCATTCCAGATACAAAGAAGCTTTGGATTGGAACCAAAGATTCCAACTCATTCGGATCCAACTCCTTGCCATTGATTTAGAAAACCAAATTAGAGAACAAATCAACCGAGAGATTTCTGAAAAAAAAAACGTGGGGATGATTCCCATCACAGAACTTCCAGAAATAATAAACCGCTGTGTTCCCACTCCTAAAGACCTTTCCCAGTTAGAAGAAATTACCTTGTTACAATGCGACTGGGGATCAGAAAAAAAATCGTATCTTTTCGTTTTAGATGGGAAGAATGTTTCCGTCCACTCTGCTAAGTTTTTAGAAGATGCTTTACTTGATTCACCTTTTAGTGATCCGAATGAGGGTTTATTTATACTCGGCACGCAAGGAGATTTTGGAATTTCAGGATTTATCGAGGATGAATTTTTAGTTTCTGATTTTTGGAAATCCGATGTAAAATCTTCTCTCCAAACTCATTCCAATCTACCATCCCTTCGGGAAACAAAAAAGGATGATTTGGATTATTTTGTTGTCAGTTATCC
This sequence comes from Leptospira bourretii, assembly GCF_004770145.1. Lineage (NCBI taxonomy): Bacteria > Pseudomonadati > Spirochaetota > Leptospiria > Leptospirales > Leptospiraceae > Leptospira > Leptospira bourretii. Next base: position 119,453 of record NZ_RQFW01000019.1, read on the forward strand.
AATGTTTGAACTACCAATTCATTTATTCATTGTTAGCCCAAAAGAACTAGTCTTAATTCCAATTAAAGAATCCTTAAAAAAGAATATAGTCATATTAGTTTCCTTACTTTTTTTATCCTTTGTTTTTTCTCTCGCAATTTCACTTAGAGAAATTGAATCAAAACAAAAATTAAAACTTCTTTTACAAGAGTTCCCTCATGCAGCCATCCTATATGATTCAAAGGGAAAAATTCTTATAGAGAATCAAGAGATCGAACAAAAACTTTTGGTAACAAATTTATTCCGAGACCAACTTTCCGTCAAAGAGTGGATTGAAAAAGAAATCAATTTATTCCTAAAGGATGAGTCAAATTTACAATTGGACCTAACCAAACTTAGAAAAGAAGAATCTGAGTTTTATTCAGAAGATGGCTCTGTTTATTTATTGGAATTTACATACCAACTTTGGTTTTTGGAACAAAAATATCGGTTCGCAAGCGGAGCCCTAGTCCTTGTACAGAATGTAACAAAAAAACGTTTAGAATTCGAAAAGGAAATGGACTACGCAAAAGACTTACAAAAGAAATACCTTCCCAATCGAATTATCATTTTACCCAATTTAGATTATGAAGTTTTATATAAACCACTGATCCAAGTGGGTGGTGACTATTACGACTATATTGATTTGGGAAACAATAGATCCATTTTTGCCCTTGGTGACGTGATAGGACATGGAGTAAAAGCTGCCATGATGATGACAGTTCTACGGGTTCTATTCCATCAAATTGTGAAAACAGAATCTGATCCAAAAGAAATTCTAAAAAAAATGAATGAAGGTGTTTCCAATCATTTTCCAGATCCCTATGCTTTTGTTCCTTTTTTGTTTTTATTATTTGATTTTAATCAAAACACAGTTTTATACGGAAACGCAGGCCATCCGGGGATGTTATACCTCTCAGGAAATGAGATTCTTTGTCCCGAAAAATTAAACCCTATGTTTGGAATGCTTCCCAAAATAGAACCAAAAGTTTTGGAATTTCCCATCCAAAGAGGTGATCGTTTTTATCTTTTCACAGATGGGCTCAAAGATGTCGAAAATTCTAAAGAAGAAAAACTCGGCGATAAGGAATTAAAAGATTTTTTATCTTCGATGAAGGACAAACATATGTCCCTCATCAAACAAGAATTAGAACTAAAAATCAGATCCTACTCAGAGGGAATCCCTTTCCTCGATGATATCACCTGGATTGGAATAGACGTCATTTAGATCAATCTTCCAGCGGTGGATTCTCTAAGAGTTCGATCCCTTCGTTGTTTTTGTGAAAATAATTCATATCCCACTCAGTATCAAAAAGAAGGGCCATATTTCCAAATAAATCTTCTACAAGTCCTGCGTTTGATGGGATTTTGGTTCGGTCTTCCTTTTTCACCCAACGAGAAATTCCATAAGGTAAAATATGAATGGATGTATCGGCTCCATACTCATCTTTTAAACGACGTTGGAAAACTTCAAATTGGAGTTTACCCATGGCACCAATGATCGGGACCCCACCACCAATCGTTCGTGAGGTGAAAAGATGTAGGATTCCTTCTTCTGCCAATTGGTCAAGTCCCTTCTTAAAAGACTTTAATTGTAAGGTATCTTTACAAGAAATTGTTGCAAAAAGTTCAGGAGCAAAACTAGGAAGAGGACGTAAAGGAGGTGTGTTTCCCGTTGATAGTACATCTCCAATTTTATATGTGCCTGGATTGACTAGTCCAATGATGTCTCCTGGATAAGCAGTATCGACCGTGTTTCGATCTTGTCCAAAAAAAGCAAAACTCGAAGAAAGTTTGACTGGTTTGTCCAATCGGTTGTGATTTACGTTGAGCCCTCGTTCAAACACACCAGAACAAATTCTTAAAAAAGCAATTCGATCTCTGTGTGCCTTATTCATGTTCGCTTGCACCTTAAAGACAAAGGCACTGAAAGGGGAATTAATCGGATCTAAATAATTTCCATCCCGAAGGGGAATATGATCAGGACCTGGAGCTAATTCCAGAAACTTATTTAAAAAAAGTTCGATACCAAAATTATTAACCGCCGAACCAAAGTAAACCGGTGTTTCCTTTCCAAGTAAAAATGAATTTTTATCTACTTTCCCAATTCCATTTTCGACTAGATCAATTTGTTCACGAAATGCAGTTACGATTTCGGAATCAAACTGTTCATCCAAACTCGGATCATTAGGACCTGCCATACGAGATACGGCTTTTTGTTTTCCCCCTGGAGTCCTATCAAAAAGATACAATTGTTGGTCTCTGAGGTCATAAACCCCCTTAAAATCAAATCCGGTTCCAAGAGGCCAAACATCTGGAACAGCCTTAATCCCAAGAACTTTTTCAATTTCGTCCAGAAGCGCATAAAGGTCCTTAGTCGGTCGATCCATCTTGTTGATAAATGTGATGATGGGAATGCCTCGGTCCCGACAAACACGGAAAAGTTTAATGGTTTGTGGTTCGACCCCCTTACCGGCATCAAGAACCATCACGGCAGTATCGGCAGCCATTAGGGTGCGGTAAGTGTCCTCGGAGAAGTCTTCGTGGCCTGGTGTGTCCAGGAGATTTAGAATGTTGTCTTTGTATTCGAACTGGAGGGCTGCCGAAGTGATGGAGATTCCCCTTTCCTTTTCCATTGCCATCCAATCGGAAGTCGCAGACTTCCCTTCCTTTTTGGCTTTGACCGCTCCGGCAAGTTGGATGGCACCTCCGTAAAGGAGGAGCTTCTCCGTAAGCGTTGTTTTTCCCGCATCGGGGTGAGCAATGATGGCAAAAGTCTTTCGGCGGCGGACTTCACGTTCTATAAGATCAGGAGACATAACTTGGTTTCCATGCTGTCTAAATTTAAGATTCTGTCGAGAATAAAGAGAAAACTAAAGGTCCAAATCCCAAGGAAGGGGTTGACTTGTAGATTATGTCCCATTAGATTGGGAGCGGAGGGACTGTCTTTGAGAAAGTTACTATTGTTTTTCTTTCTATTGGTAAGCACACAAGTTTTCCCTCTGGACTTTCCCAACTTTTCCTTGGGGGAAGAGAATGCCAAGGAAGAATTCAAACGAGGACTCACTTATAAAAATTTAAGAGAGTACTCCGCAGCCAAAGAACGATTCCAAAAGGCTGTCAATTTAAAGAAAGATTTTCATTTAGCCAGACTAGAACTTGCCAACAACTATTACCTGCTAGGTGAATGGGAAGAAGCTCTCGATGAATTGGAAATTCTTGCTTCAAAAGCCAAAAATGATCTGCTCATTGTCAATAAAATTGAAGCTCTACGTTTGGCCATTGCCGGCGGAGTGACAGACAAAGAAAAAGTTTATTTCAAAACGATCGAAGGAGATTCCATTCGGGGTTATCGGTTTCGTAATCCAGTGGACATCACTTTCGATGAAGACGGCAATTTCTACGTTGCTGGATTTGATACATCCAATATCATTAAATTCAATGCGCAAGGAAATCCTCTCTCAAATTGGAGAGGTGGGATTACAAGAAAACTAGATCGTCCAGTTTCTCTCGCATATCATAACCAAAAAATTTATGTTGCCGATTTTGCCCGCGACGAAGTTTTACTTTTTGATTTATCTGGAAGTTTTATTTCATCTTTTGGTGGATCAGGAAAAGGCCAAGGACAGTTTCGAGGCCCCTCTTCTATTTATATAGATTCCAACGGAAATATCTTTGTAGCAGATTCTGGAAATGCAAGAATTCAAAAATTCAATTCCAATGGAAAATTTCTTTTAGAATTCCAAGGTTCTGGTAATTCAAAACTGGGAAACCCGTCAGGGATTACAATCCATGATGGAAAAATCTATGTAGTTGATAAAGATAACATTCGAGTGTTAGTTTTTGATGGCGATGGTAATACTTTAAATATCATTCAAAAACCAGAATGGAAAAAACCAAGAAGCATTCGCATTTTAGATAACCAAATTTTTCTTACCGATGAATTGACCGGCATCTGGACCTATTCGTTGTTACATGGTGAGTGGAAACAATTGAGTAAGTTTAGAGATAAAAAAGGAGTGTATCGAGTTTTATTTCGCCCTTTTGCTACCAATATGGATTCCACAGGGAGTCTCTATTTTGTAGATTTTGGAAAACACAGAATCGATATTTTTTCACAAAAAAACAATCTCCTCTCTAACTTAGATTTAAAAATTGAATCTATAGATACCTCTGGATTTCCAGACATTCATATTTATACTCGGGTTCGTAACCGCGCGGGCAAAGAAATCGTTGGAATTGACAGGTTGAGTTTTCGAATCTTTGAAAACGACAATATGACTCCTCTATTCTCTTTAGCCAACAAAAACAAGTTAAACGACATATTAAGTGTAGCGATGGTTTATGAAAATAGCGAAGGATTGAAAAAAGGAAAACTAGCACTGGAAGATGGTCTTTTCCCTTTCTTTCGATCCCTACATGACAATGATAAAATTGCTTTGTACCGAGCGGGAAAAGATAGTAATTTGATTTTACCGGAAACCGTATCCCTCCGTGATATCTTAGCAAAAATCAGAGATAGTGTCCCGGAGGAAAAATACAATTTCGGGAAAGCAAGTATAGCTGCCTTACAAAAACTTTCTTTAGAAACTGGTCCTAAAGCTTTGGTTTATTTGGTGTCCGGAGAAAGTAGAGAAGATAGTTTCCTTCAATACCAAAAATCAAGAATTGTAGCCTTTTCAAAAGCACACTCTATTCCTATTTATGTTTTGACAGTTAATCCCAATATTACTCTCGAAGATTCCTGGTCGGATATGACAGGTCCAACAAACGGTCGCTATATTGTGCTTGATGGAGAGGGAGAGGAACGCGAATTATACAAAAAATTGAAGTCACATATTGATTACCGATACATTTTGTCTTACAAAACAGATACAAATCCAGAACTCATCAATCGTTATATCAAATTAGCCATTGGAGTGGAACATCGGGGTGTCAAAGGTCGAGATGAAGGAGGATACTTTGTTCCAGAACCTCGTTAAATACTTCACTCGATTCATATTTAAGTTTGGAATTTTAATTTTTGTTTCACTTTTATTTGGTGAATCAACCACACTTGAAGATATTGCCGAAGGAAAAAGATTTCAAGCCGAACACAACTGCCGAAAAGCAATCCAATTCTTTCAATCGGCTTTACAAAAGAATAGAAACTCAATCGATGCAAAACTGGGTGTGGCCAGTTGTAGTTTCCAATTAGGCGCTTTTCGCGAGAGTAAAAAATTCTATTTAGAAATTTTGGATCGAGACCCAAAACATATTCCGGCAGTTACAGGGTTATCTGAAATTTACCTTCTTGATTCCGATTTTGTGGGGATATCCAAGTTAATTGATCCATTACTGATTGAATTCCCAAACAATACTGCTTTACGAATCACCGAAGCAAAGTCTCTTCAAAAACAAGGAAAACTGGACTCTGCCATTTATAAAATCAACACCCTGTCTAAACGATTAGAAGAACCGTCCGACTTGATACGTATGTTAGCCGAATTGTATTTTACAAAACAAAATTATACAGATTCGTTCAATGCAATCGACTCTTATTCTAAAAAGGAACCAAATGACCCGGAGGGATTCGCATTCAAAGCGAAAGTACTTTTGTATCAAAACTACTTTTATCCGAATCAATTAAAAGCGGTTTTATCCTCTGTTGAAGACTCATTGCAGAATTCATTAAATCTAGATCCGAAAGGAGAAGAAGCTCGTTTTTATTCTGTATACCACGATATCATTTTATCCAATTTAAATGGAGACAAGGAAATCAAAAAGAGAGCCTTTCGAACCATTTATGAACTAGCAAGAGAATATCCGGAAAACCAACTTTACCATAGCATTGAAGCCAATTTGGCCTGGGAGTTAGGAGAAACAAAATTTGCTACATACCATTATCGTAGAGCTCTACAGTTAGATGATTTGGATGAGATTCTTAGATTTGAAGCCGAAGAATATACACTTTCAAATGAAAAGGAAGAATCAAAACTAAGAAGAGAATTGGGTGACTATAGGAGAGACCGGTTTTACTCCGAAAAACACTCGTTATACCACAAGAGTTCCTTATTCCATTTAAAACGAGCCAAAGATCTGAGCCCACAAACACCTGTGATCAGAAAAGAACTTCTGGAGTTTTATAACCAAACCGGAGAATCAGTCAAATATACGAATTTATTACTTAGACTTAGAGAAGAAGATCCAAACTCCTTCAAACTTCAGAACAAATTGGAATTTTCCATTAAAAACCTAAAAGATTCTTTGGAGTTTCGCGAAGGTTATCTTCAAATCGATCCGAATTCTGTTTTAGATAATACGGTTCGGTACAGTCCAGAAGTTTATGTTTTTGATATGGAATCAAGTTTACCGTTCCCATATCATTTACAGGCGGGAAGATTGTTGTCAGAAGCACTACGTTATAATTTAAAACAAATGCAAATGGTTCGTGTTGTGGATGGTGATGAATTTAAACTGATTCGGGGACTACTCAAGGAAATGAGTTACCATCCATTTTCCCAAACATTACCCTTTGCCATTGATAATTTGCATCTTCTGGATTCAAAAAGAAAAAATGCTGCCAAAATACGTTATGTAGTTCACGGAAAGTATAAAATCAAAGATGGAGACATCCGCCTAGACGTTTCTGTTTATGATCGAAATAGTTTACGTGATATTGCTACATGGTCCACAAACCAAAGAGGAAGAGATAGTTTGCCAACCATCATTCATAGGATTGGGGAACGGATCAGAGACCTACTTCCCAAAGAAGGAAAAATCCTAAAGGTCAAAAAAGATGAGGTCATTGTTTCCCTTGGAAAAGATGACGGATTAAAAAAAGATTCAAAATTAGAATTCCAGAGAAAGGGAAATCCTCTCTTCCAAGGTGAAATCACGGAACTTGGCAAATCCATTTCTTCAGTGAAACCAAGTGTTCGTGGGTGGGAAAAAGAATTGGCTACCGGAGACAGTGTCATTCTTTCCATGGACTCGAATAAAGAGAAGAAAGATAAGTAAGAAGAACCTCTGAAATTACTTCTTCTTTTTCTTTGGTAATATCTGGGATTTCCAACTGGCAGAGTTTCCCTTTGAAATAAAGTGATTGGACTCCTTCTCTATGAAAACATTCATAGAGGATTGGACGCAAACGAAGAAAATTCTCTGATTCTAAATAAATTGGTTCTTTCGAAAATTCGTAATTAGCAACTAGCTTGTGTATGTTGGTATGTGATGTTTTTTTCCATTCCAAATCGACATTCGGATAAAAATAGAAATTACCAGATTCATATTGAAGTTCCCCGCGACTCAAGAGAGACTCGTCTTCATTTCTGACCCAACGGACATCTCCCGTTTCGGACAATTCTTTATCACTAAACCCAACAAATACAGAACCGAGGCCTTCTTGGTTCCGTTTGATTTCGATTAACAAAATTTGCGGTTTTCCGAATCGATTTGATTCCTCTAAAATTCGTTTTTTAGCTTCATCAGAAATTCTTAATTTCTCTTTCTTTTTTTTAAAGGAAAACCAAATCATTTATCTTCTGATCCCATTCTAATTACCATGAATACATTTATCTATCGATCGAAGTTTCCAATCAATAAAGAAATACTCTTTCGATTTCATGAAGAACCAATTGGTTTTCAAACTTTAGTCGGTGGAACCAAAGGAATCGAAATCATTCAACCGCCAAAATCCTTAGCAATTGGTGAAGAAGTTATTTTTAAAATAAGAATCTTCCCCTTTTGGAAAACAATTTGGATCGCAAGACATATTGCTTATCAACAAAACCATTTTTTTGTAGACCGCCAAGAGAAAGGTCCATTCTTAAAATTCCAACATAGCCATTTGTTTTTAGATGGAACCGATGGAAAAAACTCATGTATCCTTTCTGAAGAAATTGAAATCAATTTTTATCTCTGGCCTTTATCCCGATTTTTTATATTCCCTTTTCTATATTTTATGTTTCGGAAACGACACGAACTAACGGCAAAACATTTTGGCGTAAAAGAAGAACTAATTTTTTGCCGGTATTCTTGATCCGTAATCAATCAATTGGCGGCTGTATTCTCTTTCCATTAAAGGAGATGAGATTAAAAAATCAGCACTGGACCTGTTACAAGCCATTGGAATATTATACAATACTGCAATTCGAAGTAAGGCCTTTACATCTGGATCATGTGGTTGTGCCGAGAGAGGATCCCAGAAAAAAACCATAAAATCAATTCCATCTTCTACAATTTTTGATCCAATTTGTTGGTCGCCGCCAAGTGGTCCGGAAATAAAACGAAACACAGGAAGGCCAATTTGTTCATGAATCAATTTTCCAGTGGTTCCAGTAGCGGAGAGATGGTGTTTGCTTAAAGTGCCTTTATTGTATTTTACCCAATCTAATAAATCTTCTTTTCGATTGTCATGAGCAATGAGGACGATCTTTTTTGTGATCTCCATTTTTCTTTGAATTAGTACCATAGAATGATAGTTCTTGCCAATATCTAGGATTCAAGGAAAGTTTCCCTGTAAATGAAATTTCCCATCCTATTTTTATGGATTTCTTTGATTTTCTTAGGAACCTTCCCGCTTCGTTCCAAAGAACCAAATCAGTCATCTTCTCCTGAAAATCGGGTGGAGTCCATTCTCCCTACCACTCCCGAATCCGGTTCCCCTTGGGGGGAAAATTCCGAACGATTGGATACAATTCCTGTCTTAAATCTAGTTGATGAAAAAAACTCCCAAAAACGTTGGCAAGATGCGAACAAGGAGTATTCATCAGCCATTGAATATTTTGAATCTGCCAAAAAAAATATCGATAAACGTCGAGAAGATTCCAAAAAAGAAATCTACTACGAAGATAGATACGAGTGGCAAAAACAAATCAGAAAAGAAAACAAGGAAAAAGAATATCAAAAGTTACTCTTTGATTTGCGATCACAAACGGTGGCTCGACTTGTAAAAGCCATGAATCTATTGGATAAAATAGAAAATCCAAAAGTAAAAGAAAGTGCACCTTATTTAGATTTAAAATCTGGAATTTATAGAGAATACATCAAACACCAAGAAGCTTATAAAAATTACCTACAAGTCATTGATTTTGCAGAGCGGTATATGGAACTTTCTCCAAAAAACGAAGCGGAAGCGGAACCGCACCGTTTGCTTGCGCTCTCGTATGAAAAAATGGAACAAACTGCTTTACGTTCCAAAAACCAAGAACTCTACTATGAGTTTAAAGAACTAAAGAAAAAACATTTATTAAGATTTGCGGAAATCCACTACGGTCGCGATTCAAAAGAATATGCAACCATAGAAGAAAAGGTAGGAAGGGATTTTTAAGAAATTCCGAGTTTCTTTTTTAAGGCTCTATTTTCTTCGACAAGTTCCTTAATTTCTTGTTCGGTATATTCGAAAAGTCGATCTTGAGCCCTAAGAATTTTGTCCAAGTTCATTTCTTCGATTCGCGAATAGTTTAACACTTGTTCTGTTGCTTTTTGCAATTCAAGAGCTTGTTTTAACTCTTTTTCTCGAAGTTCATCCAACTGTTGACTTGCCTTCACACGTGCATGAAGTTCAATCAATTCTTGATTTTTCATGTCATTCACTTTATCCAATGCAGTATTAATTCCTGCTTGGGAACGTTTGACTAGTTCTTCATACTTCAGAATGGATCGAAGTGCCTCGTTTTCTTTTTTGGATTCTTCATATTCTTGGTGGGCTAAAGAAAACACTCCTTCAAAAAAACCAACGTTTTCTAAACAAGAATTTCCAATGTCGAGAGCTGCTGCTTTGTATGATTCGGATTGAATGGTTCGATCCAAAATCATTCGTAGTTCTCTTACATGAAGTGGATTTTCTAAAACTAAATATTTCGAATGTCCTTCGACCATCTCCTGGATCTGGTTCACCCCGTCTTCGGTGGAAATCAAAATCAATGAAACAAAGGGATTGGCTTCGAATGAGGACGAAACAGTAGATTGGATCTGTTTCCATTCCGCAAGAGTCACTTGGAGGAATAAAATATGAATATCATTCGGACCGATCAAAATTCGATCCAATTCGTCCAACTGCATTTGGTTGACTTGAACTTTGATCTTCGAATGTTTCCAAAGCTCTACCGGAAAAGGTCGTCCTTTAGAAATATTCCAAATGTAAGAAGTTTTCAAATCAGATCTCCTGTGCGACAACTACTGATTCTATAGGACTGTAGTAAGGGGAATTTTCTAGCAAATTTTATCTTATTTGGCTTTTCGGAACCGATTTTTTACAAGTTCTATCTTCTCATCCAAGAGGTCACGGAATCGGAAATAAAAACCCAGTCGGCTACGGATGGACTCAGGTAATTTGGCGTCTGTCCGTGAAATCATGATATAGATGGAAAGTGTGGCAATGACGATATTAGCCGACCAAGGTCCAACCCAATCAGGGACATTTTCTTTGTAAGAGATTCCAGAACCAAAAATAAAAAACGTATAATAGATTAATAGGAAAATGACAGCAAGGGTAAAACTCATTCCTTTTCCCGAACGTTTGACAACCAGACCTAATGGAAAAGACAAAAAGAAAAAGATCTGGCAAGACAGAGGAGTTGCGAATCGTTTATGGATTTCTACATTGAACCCAGTGAGTGTTTTTTTTGATTCATTGAGTAATTCGGATAATTGAGTAAATAAGGCAAACTTCTGAGCCATATCTTCTTGATTACCGCTGGTTGCACCCATTAATAATTCATACTTAAATTGCTCCACCATTTGTCTTAATCCACCAACTCCCTTGATCGATAGACCATATTCTTTCAAAATTTCTAAACCAGGAATATTTTCTAAACCTTCCGTTTCGATTGCGTTTCGTATTTCAATGAGCATTGGCAAGGAGAAGGTATCAGGTTTTACGTTGATACTCATAGTTTTAGTATCTTTTTTGGCAGGTGTATTATAATCCATTTCTCCATCCATAAAATTGGTAACACCGATTGCGCTAGTTTCTGGATCCCATTCAATTACATACCCTTTACGCAAACGAACAGACTTTTCATACTCTCCTGCTAAATTTTTCTTCTCAACTAAGAAACCTTCCTTGGCGTTGATAATCTGTAACATACGAGATCCACCCATCGGTACAGCCAAATTATTCACCATAATAAAGTCGGTTCCATCTGCAGAGATCGCCCATTCTCGGATTTGAACGTTACTTAAATTTCCATCCGCATCAATCCCACCAGAGTACATGGTTCTACCCTTTTCTGAAAAAAAGTCCTGGGTTTTGTCTCCGGAAAATTGGCCAGGTTGGATGGCGAGCAACGGATTGTATGTAGCAATCCAGTTATCAAAATCCTTCATCTTACGAGTGTTTTCTGGTCCGAGATAAAAATTCAAATACCCAACAATCAAAGTCATTAGAAACCCAAAAACAAGAAAGTTGGAATATATATATGGAAAAGAAACACCTGATGCCCGCATCGCAGTAATTTCAGAATCTCCAGACAGACGACCTGCCGCCATAATCCCTGACATAAGGCATGCCATCGGAATTGTCATTGGTAGTGTATTTCCAAAGACATATCCCATATAGTCCAAAAGACGAAAAAAATCGACACCCTTTCCCACAAAGAGTCCAATCATCTTCTGAATGGCCACTGCCATATAAATCATTGTAAAAAATGAAAGTGCAACTAGAAAGGGGCTTAGGATTTCCTTAAGGATATAGATCCTTAAGATGGATGGTTTAAACCGCTTCCATCTTCCCAAACGGTCCGTATCCACCATAAAATCTGGTGGTAAGTCATCTTTTGAAAAGACTCTTACAGTGCGAAGGTCAACTTGTTTAGCCAACGAGTTTCCCTTTCAGCGTTGCGCTAGTGGCAGACTCAACTAAAACATTTACTGTTTTTCCAATCCAGTTTTCAGGATCTATGGAATGTCCTTCTGGAATTGGGAATACAATCATTCGCCCACAATGGGAACGACCACAAAACTCAAGTTTCGATTTTTTGGAAGTATTCTCAACTAACACTGAAAAAACGGTTCCAATCTTAGATTGGTTCTTTTCGAGGGAAATTTTTGTTTGTAATTCAACAAGTTCAATCAACCGTTTACTCTTTACTTCTTCTGGCACATCATCAATAAACTTTCGTTTTGCGATCGTACCTTCCCTTTCGGAGTATTTGAACATATAAGACATATCAAATTTTACTTTTTTAACAACTTCCAAGGTTTCCTGGAATTCTTCTTCCGTTTCACCTGGAAATCCAACAATAATGTCAGAAGTGATTCCAATATCAGGAATTCTACTTTGGATGCTAGCGACTAAATCTAAATACTCTTCTTGGGTATAACTACGTTTCATATCTCGAAGCACTTTGGAACTTCCAGCTTGTAAAGGCATATGAATTTGAGAAGAGAACCTTTCTTCCTTTGCCATCAGGGAAATTAAATGATCTGGGAAGTCCTTAGGATGCGGACTAGTAAATCGCACTCTTTCCACAGTTGTCTCTGATAGAATTTTTTCAACAAGGCCACAGAAATCTATACTTTCATATGAATAACTATTTACGTTTTGTCCAAGTAAGGTAATTTGTTTTACACCCATTACTTCTAGCTGTTGAATTTCTGTAATGATGGAGCCTGGTTCCCGACTTCTTTCCCTTCCTCTTGTATAAGGAACAACACAGAAAGTACAGAAATTATTACATCCTCTCATGATGGTTACAAAAGCTTGGATTCCGTTTACGACTTTGGGTTCCAATTCATCATAAGTCTCTGTTCGCGAAAGTCGAGTGAGTTGGACATCTCGCTCTCCTCCACGAATTTTTTGAATCAGTTCCGGTAAAGTTCGGTAATTATCTGGACCTACAATGAGATCGAGAGGAAGTTCTTGGTGGAACAAATCTTCCCCTAAATTCTGTGCCATACACCCAAGAACTCCAATCACCAAGTTGGGATTTTTTTTCTTCAGATAACCTAAAGACTGCAATCTTCCATAAATCTTTGCATGGGCATTTTCACGAACAGCGCAGGTATTTAAAAAAATAATATCGCTGTCTTCTACGGATTCCGTAGTTTCATATTTTTCTTTTCGAAAGAGCTCCTTGACGATCCCGGTATCGTATTCGTTCATTTGGCACCCGTAGGTTTCCACATAGACCTTTCCGAGTTGGATTGTGTCCGTGGTTGGGGTTTCAGTCAAGGATGGGTTCATAATGATATGTTTTTCCAGAAAATCTCCTTGTAAAGCAAAGAAGATGGGTACGAAAAGGTGTATATGGCTTGGACAAAAAAAGAAACCTTCTACGAAATTTTGGGGGTGAAGAAAGAATCCACAATTGAGACCATCGAAGCCATTTATCAAAAGGAATTGGAGTTCTGGGAAAATTTACAAGGACCAGGGAGCCCTGAGGCCAGGGACAAAATTCTCGAATTGACAAGGGCCTATTTGACCCTCAGTGATCCAAAAAAACGAAAGGAATACGATTCAGAACTCGACTTTGAATTTGTGCTTTTGGATGGAAAGGCAAAGGACCCAGAAATGGAAGAAGCCTACGACCAATACAGGTTAAACCACAACAAAACCTATCAAGAAATTCTTGGTGAATTTACACGTTTTCGTGAAGAGATGGGAGATACACTTTGGATTCTAAAAAAAACCACTATCTATATGGTTTTGAATTTACTTGTATATTCAGGATTTGTTCTTTCCCATTCTCTTTTACTGGAAACTGAAAAAACCGAAAAGTCATGGTTAGATTCTGTGTCCGGTTGGGGCTCTGGAATTTTTCTTGTATTCAGTGCCCTCGGATATCTTTTTTTCCGCTTCCATTTTCTTAGTAAGGAATTAGAGAAACGGAAACAAAAAAGAAACTAACGAACTTCTTTTGGGAAAAGAATTGGCAATAGATTCGGAAAACAAGCTCCACTCAAATGGAGAGAATCCACAAAGTCTTTACAAACCCAACGAGGGTCCACATTGGGATCTACCACAGTGAATTTAGAATTGGGAACTTCTTTTGCCTTTTCCACTGCCTTTATAATCTCAGAATTAAAATTCTCTAAAAGCCCATCCCTAGACATACGTTTTCTTAAAGCATCAGAAACAGCAGGAAAATAGATGATCACAGGGATTCCTGTCCCCTCTAAGAGCTGAAGCATCTTCTTAAAAAAATAAACTTGCGTGGGGGCAAGGGACTGACCTCTTAAATACTGGTTGTACATGGCTTCTGCGTCTCGTTCCAAAAACACATCCATATTCGCAAACTTGATTTCATTCGGTAAGGCTCCAAACTTCACCCGATTCACCATTTTGATTTTATCGATATAGTTACGTTTATGATCTTTACCAGTGATTCCAACAGACATACCAGGGAAAAAGCCAACTTCAATTTCTTTGTTATTTGCTTTAATTGCCGTAGGATCAAGCGGGTATTTGTACAAAGCAAAAAGTTTCTTTAAAAAATAAACTTCTACTTCGTCAGTTGAAAACCCATTCGCACTAGAAGCCCAAGGATTTTTATTTTTGGCTCTGTATAAGTCAATTTGACTTAATACATAAGCATTATCATACGATCCATTTAAAGAATAATCAATTGCAGATTGTGAGAATAAAAGCGGATCCACCTCAATGAGAACATACCGCAATGGTAACTTTGAATTAAGCGTTCTTTCTAACCAATAAGCTTGGAAACTGGGTGGACCAAAAGGTGCCGCAAAATTAAATGAATTTGTATTGGGAAAAAATGATTCCAACATATCCGAATCAAATTCACCGGAACGGGAACTACCCAAAATCAAACCAATTTGTTTGGAAGGATTCTTTTGTTGTTCCGCAAGCATTACCTCAAAAAGGTCTTCTTTTAATTCATAAAACTTTCTTTCAATTTTTTTCCAACTGTATGTGTTTTCGACAATCACAGGTAAAAAGAAAATTTTATCCAAAAGGAATAATGCTAAAGCCAAAAGGATAGGATATAAAACGACTGGAAATTTAAATTTTGAATTCATATTAAAATTGGAAGTAGATAAATTCCGTTCCTCCTGGTGCTAAATAACCCAATAAGATGGTAACAACCAATGAAAATAACAACAGAAAACTAACGGAAGTTTTGGTTGACCAATTCTCTCTAGGAAAACTTGGTTTCGTTTGTAAATAGTTGAGTAAAAAAGTAAGAGCCAAACAATATGCGATAACTTCTAGTTTGTTCGTTCGTTCTCCAGATCCAGCACTAAAAACCTTAGCAATCATAACTAATGATTTTTGTACAGTTGGTGCATTAAAGAAAGCAAGTGTAAAAACAAAAAAGGAAAATGCATAAATCATTCCCAATACTTGTTTCCATTTGGGGAGAATTGCGTTCTTATCTGGTTTGCGGATTAATTCAATTTTTCGTTCTACACAAAGGAGAAAACCATGCAAAAACCCCCAAATGATAAAAGTAAAATTGGCCCCATGCCAAAATCCTGCCAGTGTAAACGTAACAATCAAATTCAGGTATCCGCGATATTCGGAAACACGAGAACCACCTAATGGAAAGTAAATATAATCTTTGATCCAAGTGGCAAGAGTCATATGCCAACGAGTCCATATTTCCCTAACAGATCTGGATAAATATGGTGCATGAAAATTCTCTGGTAAATTAATTCCTAAAAGTTTCCCAAGACCTCTTGCCAAATCAGTATAGCCGCTAAAATCACAATATACCCTTGCCGCATATCCGAACCAAGCCACAAGATTAGTAAAACCATCAAACTGATCAGGATTCTGAAAAATTGGTTCGATGACAGGCGAAAGATTATCGGCAATTACGACCTTCTTAAATAATCCAAGAAATACTAGATAGTAGCCTTCAAATAATTGTTCTTTTTTTGCATTCCAAACTTCTAATTGGTAAAAAAATTCTCCATGCCTTACGATAGGACCTGCAACTAGTTGTGGAAAGAAAAAGATAAACAGCGCAAACTGAAAAAAGTTTGGATTCTCTTCAGCATTTCCTCTTTTGATATCAATGGTATAAGCAACCATTTGAAAGGTATAAAAACTGATGGCCAATGGAAGGGTAATCGATTCAAATCCAAACTGCGATTGTAGTAAGTTTTGGATGGTTTCGGGAGCAAAAAAAATGTTACCTGTGAGCTGGAAAACAAGCGCCCAAACAAAATAGAAATACTTGAACAAAAAAAGATTTCCAAAGTTAACGAGCAAAGAAACCGGATACCAAAAGGAGGACTTATTTTTCAGAATCTGTTTATTAAAAAAATGATTTAACAAAACAATCAAGAGAAAGTGAAAAGCAAAAGGAATCGACCAGGCTGCATAAAATGCAAAAGAGGCCAAAAACAAAAACCCCAGGCGAAATTTGCCGCGGAACACCCAGTGTAAACAATACACAACAAGAAAGAACAAAAGAAAACTAAGGGACGTAAATTTCATTTTAAGATTTCACCAATATAATAGATCATATATCCCCATCAACCTGAATCACAAGCCCCTTTAGGTATTCTCCTTCCGGATGAAAGACAGAATATGCGTGGTCCGGGCTTTGGGTAAGATGGTGCAAAATTCTAACTCTCTTTTTGGCATCCTTTGCGGCACCGAAAACAATTTTTTTGAAAAGATCAAAGGAAATATGCTGTGAACAAGAAAAAGTAAAAATGAGTCCTCCCGTTTTTATTTTGGACATGGCCCTCATATTGATGTCCTTGTAACCTCGGCTTGCCTGGTTGACTGTACTGATACTTTTCGTAAACGCCGGAGGATCCAAAATGATTAAATCATAAAAATTGGAATCCATAGTCTTTAGATAATCGAAACTATCCAAAACCAAACTTTTGTGTTTTTCTGACTGCTGTTTTAAATTAATTCCATTTAGTTCTAAATTTCTTTCACAAAGTTCAATTGCCTGTTTCGATATATCTAAACTATGAACTGATTTTGCTTCAGCTAACAATGCATAAACAGAAAAAGCTCCAGAATAGGCAAAGGTATTTAAAACTATACGATCCTTTGCATAACGAGATACCAATGCCCGATTGTCTCTCTGGTCTAAAAAAAATCCTGTTTTTTGTCCCTTCGTAATGTCAGCAATAAACTTAATTCCATGTTCTTTAAATTCAGGTTCTGTTTCTGTTCCTTTATGGAAAATAGAATCTCCGCCAACTTTATCATCTGATTTTTCACGTCTTTCTAAAATAGTTTTGAAACCTTTTTGAGATAAAAATGAAACCAAAGATTCAGATAAACCGATAGCCCCTGGTGTTTTTAGTTGCATAACGGCTGTTTCATGGTAACAATCGACAACCACACCAGGTACACCATCGCCTTCTGAATGAAAAAGACGAAATCCAGTTGTCTCCTTGGGGAGAAGAGATCTTTTGGATTGATAAATTGCGTTCCATTTTTTTATCCAATATGCTTCATCACTTCCATTTTTCAATTCATCAAAAGAGAACAAACGAATGCGAATTTGGCTTTTGGGATCATAATGTCCCCAGGCTAAAAAAACACCTGATGATGATTCCACTCGTACAATGGAACCGGAAGGCAATCCCTTTTCTTCCGAAGCTATGGCGCCCGAAAATATCCAAGGATGAAAATTTAATACTGCTTTTTCTTTATTCTTTTTTAATCGAATGACCATTTTGAATCCATTTGGAAACATTACAGAGTTATGAACGTTCAAGTTCGTTTATATATGATAAAATCGATTCTCATTTTTCTTGTCTTTTCTTTTTCCCTACTCCACTCCCAAACATTACCAAATTCTACTACAAAAACCTATGAAAATGATATTGTTTCACTCGATACCAATCAAAACGATCCCGATTCATTTTGGTATATGATTGAAGAGGATTTGAGCGAAGAAAAAATCCAATCCATTACAGAGTCAAATTTCAAAACGAAAGAATGGAAACAAATCGCAGTTCCAGGAAATCTTTATCAAAATAAAGAACACTATGCAGCAAAAAAAACTGTCACACTTGCAAAATGGGTTCAGTTTCCACTGGATTCATCGAAACAATTAAGTTTTCGACTAGGAGTGATCAATGACAGGGACCGGACGTATTTAAACGGGAAATTGATAGGTCAAACAGGAGAATGGAATGCAACGGAACCACAAGCATATGACAAGTTACGATTCTACAATATTCCCTCTCAACTCATTCAGTATGGGAAAAAAAATCTTTTATTAATTAGAATCCAACCTTATTTCGGGAACTCCGGTGGGATCGAACAAGATGAGACCCTACTTGGACCCACAGATAAAGTCAATGCACGGTTTTTTAAAGACGAATTTATTAAGTTACTATTTCTGACGATTTACTCTACAGTCGGAGGTTACTTTCTCTTTTTGTTTATTCGAAGAAGAAAAGATAGGGAAAACTTGTTTTTTGCATTATTTTCCTTCTCGTTCGTCATTTATAATTTTTTAAGAAACCAACTTAAGTACGAATTTGAATTTTCATTTTTAGAAATGAAAAAATTAGAATACATGACAATTCTATTACTCATACCATTCATGTATCATTTTCTTCGCACCTTATTCGAAGAAAAATACCATATCCTTGGTAAAATTTTAGATGGAATTCAACTTGTTTGTTTTATCTATTTTGCACTGACTCATAACATAGAAACATTTAGTTTTTTACTGACTAACTTCATCCAACCAACCTGGGTTTTATATGTTATACTAATTTTTGCGATTCTTTTCAAAAACCTAAAGAAAAAAGAAAGGAGAGCATTTTATATTACCATCGGGCTTACGATCGTTCTTTTTGCAGCAGTCGTTGACACAGCCACTAATCGTAATTACTGGGTGTTCCCACGAATTATGGGATATACATTTCTTGTTTTCAATATCTCTCTTGCGATCATTCTCGCAAATTCATTTGTAAAACTAAATGAGGAAGTAGAAGATTTAAATAAAAACTTAGAAAAAAAAGTAGAGGAAAGAACTGACGCGTTAAATGAATCACTAAACCAATTACAAATTTTAAAAGAAAAACAAGATGGTGATTACTTTTTAACATCCCTTCTCATCCATCCACTTGCGCGCATCGACAACCAAATTCCAGAAATACATATCGAAACATATGTGAACCAAAAGAAAAAATTTCAATTTCGAGGCAAAGACGGAGAAATTGGCGGCGATATCTGTATTGTTGGTACTGTGCATTTGGAATTGGGAGAATATACTGTTTTTGCCAATGGAGATGCTATGGGAAAATCAATCCAAGGTGCAGGCGGCGCTTTGGTCTTAGGCGTTGTATTCCAAGCAGTACTTTCCCGAGCAAAATCAAGTTATACTAAATCAAGACCACCAGAACTTTGGCTAAAAGATTTATACGTGGAACTACAATCTGTATTTGTTAGTTTTGATGGATCAATGTTGTCCAGTGTTGTCCTTGGGATGGTCGCAAAAGATGGATTTGTTTACTATATCAACGCAGAACATCCTTGGAGTATTCTCTATAGAGATGGAGTTGCTTCATTTATTGAAACAGAACTTTCTATGAGAAAACTCGGCTTTCCCAAAAACGACCATTACTTTCAAATCAAAACCTTTGCGCTAGAACCAGGAGATACTTTACTCATTGGTTCAGATGGAAGAGATGACATCGGTTTTATCAAAGAGGAAAACGGCACAAGAATTATCAACGAAGATGAAACATTAATTCTACGTTTTGTGGAACGTTCTAAGTCAGATATCAATAATTTGGTTTATGAAATCGAAACAAATGGAGAAATCACTGATGACCTATCATTTCTAAAAATAGAATATTCTCCAAAAAACAGAAGGATGTCACTCCCTGACTTTGTCAAAAAAGAATATATAGAAATCAAAACGAAAGCAAAACAAGGGAAATATGAATTTGCATTGGAACAATTAGAAACTCTTATGGAAAAATTCCCTCATCCAAATTTCTATGCATTTGCAGGGAAATTGTATTATCAGTTGAAAAATTGGGGAGAAGCCATTCGGAATTTTAAACTGGCAACAAATGAAAATCCCAACAGAGAAGACTATCTCTATCTGACAGCTAAGACCTTATTCAAAAACAATCAAACACAAGAAGCTGTGATTTGGAGCGAACGACTGTTTTTACGAAATAAGTTTCACAAGCAGAATACAAAATTGTTTCTGCATCTGCTTGATTTAACAAAGAATATAGACAAAAAAGAGTTTTATTTAGAATTTTTAACCGCGGAAAAAGTATAAAACAACAAGGAGTCCAAGTAGAATTCGATAGATTCCGAAGGACAAAAAACTCCTTCTGCGGATAAATGCCATAAACAATCGAATGATAAAGTAACAAATTACAAAAGAAACTATGCTACCAAAAAAAAGAAGGCCAATGGTCTCCGAATTCAAAATCGCTCTGTGTTTATAAAGTTTATAAATACCTGCAAGAGTTAGGACGGGAATCGCAAGAAAAAAAGAAAACTCAGCAGAGTCTTTTTTCGAAACACCAAGAGTCCTTGCAGTGATGATGGTTGCTGCTGACCTTGAAACACCAGGTATCAAAGCGAAACATTGAAAAAGACCAACAAGTATGGACTCCTTCATCCCAATGATCCGACCATCCCCTTCGTCATAATGTTTTAATTCTACAAACACCATCACAAGACCTCCCACAAACCAAGAAAGTCCAAGGATTAACAGAAGATCAGGTCTCATTTTAATTTGGTCTAATATGTTTTTAAACAAAAAACCAAGAATGAGGATAGGAAGGATCCCAACAATTAAATTGCGATAGAATTCTAATCCTGATTTATCATCAGAAGTTTTGGTTACAAATTGAACGGCAGTTTTCGTATGTTTCCATAAAACTCTGAAATACAAAACTACAACAGAAAGTATTGCACCTGTTTGAATGAATATATCAAACAAATCCTCAAAGGCTTCATGATCAATTGTAAGGTTTTCAAAAGGAAAAAAGTAACTAAAAAGAAAAAGATGTCCTGTAGAGGAAACGGGAAGGAATTCCGTGGCAGCTTCAATGATGCCACGGAGAAACGCATTTAAAGTATTGTCCATTCCGACTTATTATTTTTTGTCAGCTGGTTCTTCCACTTTTTTCTTTGGTGCAAGGTATGCATCTAAGTCAAATTTATCATTACGTTTGATGGTAACTTCTTCTTTGATTCTTTCGACTACCAGAGGAAGTTGCTCTCTTGTTTGTAATTGTTTGATTTGTGCTTTTGCAAAAGTGAGGCATTTATCGATTGTTAGGTTTGCAATATTTCGATCCAAACCACGAAGTCTCTCACATTCTGCTTTTGCTTGTTCGTCAGTGATTTGGATTTTTTTCTCCACTTGTTCCGAAACATACATTTGAGCAATGGTTTGCATTTCCACTTGTTTAATCACTTCTGCAACATCTGGACGAGAAATGTATCCATTTTTCTCAGCAACAAGTCGAGTCATGATCATTTGGCGGTAAGTTTGATAGAAGTTCTTCTTTTGAAGTTGGTAGTTCAAATCTTGAAAGTTTTGAGGAACCTCATTGATGTCTTTTTCAATGAATTCCAAAAGAGTTTTCTTTTCGATATTTTGCAAACGACTGATCGAATCGAGAGCTGTATCGTAAGCTGCTTCAAAGTCTTTTACGGTAATTTTATGGTTATCCAAAGTTTCGATGACCGGAGAGGAGTCCGAACACTGAACGAGGAAAAGAGATGCCAAAAAAACAAACAAAGGAAGGATTTTAGTCATATTATTTTAGTGCCTGAAAGGATTTGGGATGATGGTTTCGTGAATTCCCGCAATGTCCATCCTTTTTTAAGCAGACTAGATTGAATCTAATGCTTAAAAATTAAGCGGCTAAAAATTCCAAAAGAGAGAGCAGTTTTTTGATTTTTTGTAGATCTTCGCGCTCCGGAATCGTATAACGCAATACAGATGGCTCTTGAGGCGAAATGAGCAAACCTTTGAACTTGGCCATGGCTTGGATCACACGGTCAGGATTTCCCCGAAAATACGTTCCACATTTGAATAAAATCTCTTCTGGTTTTTCCGTCACAAATTCGAAACCTAAATTGGAAGCCAAGGTGCGGATTTTTTCCAATTCCACGAAGGTCTTTGCAATTTGAGGCAGTTCCCCAAATCGGTCTTCCATCTCAAGGGAAAGTTCCTCGATTTCATCCAAATTCGCAGATCCTTCAAAACGTTTGTAAAACTCAATTTTCTGTTTTGTATCCGGGATATAATCATCTGGTAGATAGAAGTTTGTTTTCAAATTGACAGCTGTACGAACTTCCACTCGTATTTCTTCACCTTTGATTCGTGAAATCGCCTCTTCTAACATTTTGACGTATAGATCAAAACCGACTTCCATGATATCACCGGATTGTTCTTTCCCCAAAAGATTCCCTGCACCACGGATTTCTAAATCACGCATAGCGACCTTAAAACCAGAACCTAACTCTTGGTATTCGAAAATTGTATTAAGCCTCTTTTCTGCAAGTTCAGTCATCAGCTTTTTAGATGGATAAAACATATAGGCATAGGCTTTTCTATCAGAGCGACCAACACGTCCCCGAATCTGATATAACTGGGAAAGACCAAACATATCTGCCCGTTTTACAATCAGAGTATTGACATTGGGCATATCAATTCCTGATTCAATGATTGTTGTTGTGACTAAAATATCATATTTTTTTTCATAAAAATCGACTAAGGTTTCTTCGATTTCATCTTCGGTCAACTGACCGTGAAGAATACCAACAGAAACTTCCGGAACCAAAGAACGAATATAAGCGGCTTCTTCCTCAATCGATTCTACCCGATTATAAAGATAAAAAACTTGCCCACCTCTTTCTATTTCTTTCCGAATCGCTTCTTGAATGAGAGTGTCATCTTCTTCCAAAACATATGTTTCGACACTCTGTCTATTTTTTGGTGCAGTCGAAATTATTGAAAGTTCACGAATTCCAGTGAGAGCCATATGCAAAGTTCTCGGGATAGGAGTTGCTGTTAAGGTCAAAACATCCACAAGGTTTTTGAATTTTTTAATCGCCTCTTTGTGAGTGACACCAAACTTCTGTTCTTCGTCGATAATCAATAGACCTAAGTTTTTTGGTTTTACCTTTGAAGACAAAATAGCATGAGTTCCTATGAGCATGTCAATTTTACCTTCTGAAAAATTCTTTAGATCTTCTCGAATCTCAGCGGCAGAGCGAAAACGAGAGACAAAGGCAATTTTTACTGGGTAGTTCTCATATCTTTGTTTGAAAGTATTAAAATGTTGTAAGGAAAGGATGGTTGTGGGAGTGAGAAGCATTACTTGTTTCCCAGCCATAATTACCTTGAATGCCGCACGAATCGCAACTTCTGTTTTCCCGTATCCAACGTCACCGCAGACCAAACGATCCATTGGCCTTGCAGATTCTAAATCTTGTTTTACCGATTCAATTGCAGAAATTTGATCAGGGGTTTCTTCAAATTCAAAGGCAGCTTCAAATTCTTCCTGCCAAATGGTATCAGGTGGAAATGCAAAACCATTCAATTTCATTCGATTCGAATAAAGTAACACTAGTTCTTCGGCAAGTTTATCAACAGATTCCTGAACTCGATCCTTTGCTTTTTTCCAAGAATTTTTTCCGAGAGTGTCGAGTTTTGGTGTATCTGTACCGCCAATATATTTTTGAACTAACGAAATTTGATCGAGGGGAACAAATAAACTATCCCCACCTGCATATTCTAATTTTAAGAAGTCTCTTTCTTTTCCGTCTGCTTTTGTTCTTTCAATTTTGACAAATCGGCCCACACCATGATTGACATGCACTACATAGTCGCCTTCTTTCAAATCAATGAAAGATTCAATCATCTGGGAGGCTTGTTTTTTATAACGAGTTTTTCGTTTGTACTGACGCCCGAATAAATCATTATCAGTAAAAATATAGGTATTATCCTCTAAAACATGAAACCCACGTTTTAGGTCTGAAATCACTAAGTGAATTCCAGGTTTGACTGAATTAAGTGGAAGGGGTCTTGGTTCTTCCGATTCGGAATGAACAGTTTCTAATTCGTTTTCAGAAAATAATCCTTTTAATCGCATCATCTGAGCAGAAAAGGAAGATGTAATGAAAATTTTATTTTTGGGATCTTCGTTTAATAACTCTAAAAAATACTCTTTAGCCTCACGAATCTTACCACGAAAACCCCTAACTTCAGTAATAGGTTCATAAGAAAAATTTTTCTGGTGGTCTGGTAAAAGCGAAAATCGAATCCCTGGAGTTTCCTCAGAAATAAGTGTATTCCACTCCTCTCCAAAGGAAAGTAAATCTTCTGGTTTTAAACAGAGGGCTTCTTCTTTTTTCTTTTCGAAAAGAGTGTTGTATTCTCTTTCCATTCCATAAGAACGCTCTTTCGTATCAAAAAATCTAGGAAAAATGACAATTGGTTTCTTAGGAAAGAAGTTTAGAAAACCTTCGTGATTTCGAATCAGCGGAAGATGTTCCTCGATAATTTCTAATTCCGAGTCGATGGGAAGGCGTCTCTCTTTATGGGAAACCAAAATCTCCTGGTATTTTGTTTTCTCTTCTCGACTCACAATGGTTTCGTTTGCTGCCGTAATGACAATTTCTTGAATTTTTGCAATGGACTTTTGGGTATTGGGATCGAAGGTTCGAATTTCATCCACTGTATCGCCGAAAAAATCGATCCGCACAGGGTTTGCCAAATAAGGAGTGTAAATATCTAAAATTCCACCCTTTAAACTAAAATGACCAAACTGTTCGCAAACCTCTTCCCTATGGTATCCTAAATTGACCAAATCGGATAATAATCGATCTAAAGGAAAATCTTTTCCCAATTTTAATGTAATGGATTTTCCTTTTAAACTATCTTTTACCGGAAGTTTTCTAAGAAGAGCAGAAACTGAAGTGACCACCAAACAACGATTTCCTGACAAAATACGATTGATGGTAAGAATCCTATCACGTTTCCATTCCATTTGCCATTTTGTATACTCATAAGGAATATTTTCTGGACCAGGAAAATAAAAGATTTCCTCTTGTGGTAAAAAACTCAAAAGTTCTCTAGAAAAACTCTCTGCATCTTGATTAGTCGGTAGTACAACTAAAAAAGTAGAATCAGAGTTAAGTGTTTCATACAAAGAACCTGTCACAAAAGAATGAGCCGATTCTGGAATCCCACTCAAATTGACTAAGGTAGTCTTTATTTCAGATAATACAAGTTTCGGATTAAATTTTCGATCTTCGATTTCTTTGGACATTTAAGTTTCATTTGGAATTTTAATTATCTGATTGTCGATGAGACGAACATCACCAACAAACACAGCCAATGCGAGAAGCACTTCTCCTTCCATTTTTTCAATCGGTTGGAGATCAATTGGATCTACGACTTCTAAATAATCAATACGAACTGAACTTCCTGTGAGCAAAAAATCCCTCAGAATTTCTTTCCAAAGAGGAAGGTTCCGTTCTCCACCAAAAACAGTTTTTTCAGCCAAGGCAAACATTCTTGGAATGAGACTTGCTGTTTCCCTGTCTTTAGGGTTCAGACGAACATTACGAGAACTCATTGCGAGCCCATCCGGCTCCCTTCGCGTGGGAACGCCAACCACTTCCAAAGGAAAATTAAGATTTTCGACCATGGCAGAAATCACCCGGAATTGTTGGTAGTCCTTCAGGCCAAAAAAAACAGTCGTAGGTTCGATTAAATGGAATAGTTTCGAAACAATTTGTAATACACCTTCAAAATGACCAGGCCTTGTGCGCCCACAAAGGTGTTTTTGTAATGTTGGGATACTCATTTGGATTGGAGTTTTAGTATCCGGATAAATGGTTTTGACTTCGGGTAAAAAAACCAAATCCACTCCCCTTTCTTCGCATAACTTCAAATCGGTTTTTGTATTCACCGGATAATTCTCAAAATCCTTTGGATCATTAAACTGAGTGGGATTTACGAAAATTGATACAATGGTTTTATCTGTTTTTTTCTTCGAAGTTTCTACCAAATCCATATGACCTGAATGCAAACTTCCCATGGTAGGACAAAAACCAATGGAGGATCCTTCCCTTTTCCATATTCCAATTTGTTTCTTTAGTTCTGGAATGTTAGATATAACGATCACAATGATTCCTCTGTACGAACCTTAACACTAGTTCCATGCTCTTCATCCAATCCCTCTAATTCCGACATCAATTTTACAAATGGATAAAGTGTTTCTAAGGATTCTTTTGTTACTTCTTGGAAAGTTACTCGTTTCAAAAATGTATCCACTCCAAGAGAAGAATAAATTCGACTCCCTCTGGCAGTGGGAAGGATATGATTGGTGCCACTAATATAATCCCCCATAGCCACTGGAGAATATGGACCAATAAAAACACTGCCGGCATGTTCAATTTTTGAAAAAACGGATTCGTTATCTTTTGTTTGAATTTCTAAATGTTCGGGAGCCAACTCATTCGAAAACCAAATACAATCTTCTATACTCGGAAAAACCAAAATAGCTGAATTTTTATAAATGGAATTTTGTTTCATCTCTAAACGTTTGGGGCGTGCAACAAAGGCTTTTTCCAATTCTTCACTTACCTTTTTTGCAAAATCTTCCTCTGTTGTGAGTAAAATGGCAGAAGAATCTTCCCCATGTTCTGCTTGCGATAACATATCACAGGCGATCCATTTTGGGTTAGCAGAAGAATCAGCAATAATACAAACCTCACTTGGGCCAGCAGGACTATCAATACCAATGATTCCTTGCCCAGCTAAATACGATTTTGCGGCTGCTACATATGCATTTCCAGGACCAACAATGAATTCTGATTTTGGAATGGATTCAGTTCCGTAAGCGGCTGCTGCAATTCCCTGTGCTCCACCGATTGTGACAATGCGATTTACTTCCAAAATTTGGCAGAGCCAAACAAGAATATCCGGAAGACCATCTTTTTGTGGCGGAGTGATGAGTTGGATATTTTTGACTCCTGCAATTTTGGCAGGGATCACACCCATGAGAACACTAGATGGATACAGTGCCTTCCCACCAGGAGCATAAACAGAAAGAGAAGGAATGGGAGTGTATTTGACACCCAATCGGTTGCCATCAATGGTCCTTGACCATGACTCTCTTTTTTGTGCCTCGTGAAAGGCTTCGATATTCGATTTAGCCCGAAGGAAGGCTTCTTTCACATTTTGATCTAGATTTGTTTGTATGGAATGCGGATCAAGGCTAACCGAATGTAACTGAATCCCGTCAAATTTTTCTGTGTATTCGATAAGGGCTTTGTCTCCCCTCGTTCGAACGGCCTCTAAGATTGGAAGGATTTTTGCCGTAGCAGAACTCAGGTCTTCTTTCGCTCCCGAAAGGAAACGATCCAATTCTTTTTTAGAATTTCTGTCGGAACGTAAAATGGGAATCGGCATAAAATCAGCATGAGGGGAAGACCTTCCCTAAACAAGCTTTTTGTCAGAAACGGGAAGAGAATTCGATTTGGTACCTCGAGCCGTATTCATAGGCAAATTTTGATTGGTTCCAACCGGCATCCGTACTGACGGAAGCTTGCACACGTTTGTTCGTTTCACCCAGAGGAAATCCAGGTTCGTTGTTTGCAACATTCCGTTTGGCTGAAAAATAAGAATCTACAATATTATAGAGTAAAAATACACCTAAAATCCCAGCTCCCGCCTGGATTACACCTAACTCAGACTTAGCGGAGTTAAATTTTGCTTCGGCATTGGTTCTGTTGATTAACCATAAAACTTGCGTATCCTGTCTCTCCACAAGCAAAGCTCCCAATAGGACTGCTGATTGGTAATCTGATCTAGCACTTAAAAACCGATTATAGGAATTGGCATAGATAGCAACCGCAGACAAGGCCACAACTGGAAATACATATAGTTTCCAATTGTTTCCATCAATATATTTTTGGCCCCAACCTGGTAGGACGGTCGATCTCCAAAGTGTGGAAAAATAAGGAGTTTCATAGTAGTCTTCAGGGATTTCTTTTTTTACGATTCGCTCT
The DNA here is from genome assembly GCF_004770145.1 of Leptospira bourretii. Taxonomy (NCBI): domain Bacteria; kingdom Pseudomonadati; phylum Spirochaetota; class Leptospiria; order Leptospirales; family Leptospiraceae; genus Leptospira; species Leptospira bourretii. The sequence goes on from NZ_RQFW01000019.1 coordinate 147,417, forward strand.
TGCCTTTGGGCAAACCGAGCTGCTTTTTCTTTTGAGTCTGATAAAACAACTCTTTGTTTGGCGGTAAGCACTTTATTCCTTGGATTTTCCAAAACCAAATCATAAATACCTGTATCAGTATCTGCATCTACTGCGAAAGTTGCTTTGGCTACCGAATCAGATTCAATCACTACTTTTTTAGCGAGAATTCTTTTTCCACCAGTCACCATATAAACTTTCATAGGACTGATAAAATCTTTTCCCTCTAACAAAAATACTTTTTCTTTTTCTTCCTTGGACACAGAGTATACTGAATCTTTCGTTAATGTCGGAACCTTAGAAACAACAACTTCAAATCTTACCCATTCCGAATAACTTCCTACTTTACCAAGTTTATTAATTACAGCAACTCTGTGTTCATAAATCCCAGAAGTATAGTTTACCAAGTCGTAACTTGTTCCATTCACTCTTTCTGAAAGAACAAGATAGCCACTGGAATTTTTAATTTCTAAAACATATCCTGTCGCACCTTCTACGTCTAACCAACGCAACTGGTATTGAGTTCCATCTTCATTACTTGATTGTGATACAAGAGAAGAAGTAAAAACCAAAAGTAAAATGAAAAAAAACCGAAAGTTATTCCACATAAATCTTCCCTGGTGTTAGGATTTTTGGAACCTTTAGTTCTGGAACTGAAATAAAAAAATCCTGTTTATTATAAGCAGATTCGCGTTCGGTTCCATCTGCTTGTTTGTAGAGTGCCGCAACTTCCCAACGGAACCTTCCTACATTCAATTTTTGAATTTCGTTAAATTGGAATCTTGTAGAGTTAATCCTTTCATTCAAAACTTGTTTTTCCCTGATCCCAGAAATATCGATCAAACGAATTCGGTAACTAAAAACTTTCTCTACTGGTTTCCATGTGAATAAAATAGAATTTCTAGAGAACAAATCGACAGTTTCATTTCGACTTGGACTCACCAAACTAGGCGGTTCCATATTCGAAATCATTTGAAAACTGCGAGGTGGACTAACATCCGATAAATCAGCTCCAACGGGTCGCACTCTCCAAAAAAATCTGCCCAAATCTTTAGATTTGAATTCAAAATAATTACCAGAAACCGTTTCCTTTGTGAGAAGAGGTTGGAAATCTGATCCTTTTGCAATTTCGATTTCGTAACTTGATTTCCCTGTTAATTTTTTCCACTTTAGAATGACAACAGAACGTTCATCCACTTCCACCTCAGCTCCGTTTGCTGGTGCTATTAATTCCATTTCTTCTTTGGCAATTACCGTAAATGTATTGGGCTTTGATTCCAATGTCGTTCCATTCGAACCAATTCCTTTCACTCTCCAAAAATAGGTTCCGACTCCAAGACCACTTGGTAGTTTTAGAAAATTATTTTTGATAGTCTCCGTCTTGACTTTTGATGAAAAATTAGAATCAGAACTCAGTTCCCACTCATATTGAATAAAGTCTTTATCATCCTTCCAAGAAAAGAAAAGTTGCGACTTGGTTTGTTCCTCTGCGAAACTTTTTCCTTTGTTTGGTTCTAGAAGCTCTGGAGGAGTCAGATTTGTCTTTTTTGTGACTTGAAAACTAATAACAGAGGAAACCTTCTCCGAAATTCCAGGGAGATTGGATTTTGCTTGGATCTTAGCAAAATAATTCCCTTCTTTTAGAGAATCAAAGGCTAAGGATTGATTTTGAGTTTGTTTTGAAACAACGATATCTGAAAAATTTGTATCCTTAGCGACAAGGACTGTATAAGAAGAATAAAGATCCAGAGGATTCCATACAAAACGAACCACAGGAACTTCCTGGGTATAAGAAAAAACTTCGTTTGATTTAGGACTTAAGATTTTTAATGAAGGATCACTTAAAATTCTAAACTGAAACACCTCTGTTGTTTGTTTGGATTTTGAGTTTGGGTCTTCATACGAAACCCTCCAATAATACGAACCTGAACTTAATTTTTTAGATAGGTTTGGTGAAGTTAACTTTTCTTTGACTAAAGATTTGGAAAAATCAGGGAATAATGAAATTTCAATCGTTGGATTTGTTTGTTTGGATTGGTCCTGTTTCCAACCAGATATCGTAAATAAAATCTTCTCTGACCCCGATTCGGAAAGAATATTTTTTCTATCCTCAGGCCCCACCAAACGATACACAGGTTTTCCCACTTTCACACCAGATTCTGTAACATTTGCCACTTGGTCTTTGGCTATCGTTTCTTCTTTTCCATTAGTAGTGAGTTTTGCTTCCCCTTGGTCTACTTTGATGTTTAATTCAGATTTTGTTTTATCAAGTTTGACATCCCCGCTTGCTACTTGTACTGTTTTATCACCAGCGGTAATGTTCATTTTCATATCACCAGAAACTGTTCCTTCACGGGCAGCTTCAAATGATCCATAAGCAAAATTAATATTAATATTCCTATCTGAAATATCCAAAAGAATCATTGAATTTTCGGATATATTGATTTTTGTTCCATCATTTAACGTGAGTACCGCGTCAGATAGTCCTTCTGTACGAATTGTATCTCTATTTTTTACTTCCGTTTTGGATTCAATTAAATCCCAAACAACTGCATCATTATACTTCCGTAGAACAGTTTTATTTTTAAAAGTAATCACTCCAATCGTAGGGCTTGAAGAGTCAATGAAACGATCATTTAAATTTCGATAGAGAAAGTATGAGAATACAAGAATTAATAAAACTAAAGCAGTTACAACAAATCTTGTATCGTTCAACCATCTCATAAAACTTATTTATGTGTCCTTGTGAACACACCGTCCCAATCAAAATCAGGTGGGTTGATTTTATATTCTTCACAACGTTCAATGAGCATATGACAGGATTTATCTTTTTGGCCCTTTGTCTTTTCGGATTCCTTAAAATATTGAATCGCAGAAACCCAGTTTTTCTCTAAATATGCTTTGAATCCGGCTTCATAAATCTCTGCTGCTTCGATCTGATTTGGTGAAACCAAAGATTTGTAACCGATTAGTTCATGAATTTTGACAGGTTCATTTTTTCCTTTTACCCGGACCAAATCCAAATAACGAGTCACCATTTCCTCTTGGATGGCCGCTTGGATCGGATCCGTAATCAGAATGTTTACTCCATAATCCTTACCTGCCGCTTCCAACCTGGCTGCAAGGTTGACTGTATCACCCATCATCGTGTAAGAAGCTAAGGCATCTGTTCCCATAAAACCAACCTTAGCTGGCCCAGAATTGAGTCCAATTCGAGCATCCATCACTTGAGCTTCTTTGGAATAAAGGTTGTTTTTTGTCCAATAGTCCCTTAGCTCAGCAAGTTTCATCACCATATCAACACTGGCACGAGCTGCCTTTAGTTCGTGATCTATTACAGGAACTGGAGCGTTAAAAATTCCGACAATCGCATCCCCAATGTATTTATCTAAAACTCCTTCGTGTTTCTTCAGAAGAAGGGTCATGGCGGATAAATATTCATTTAGTAAAGCAGCAAGATCCGCGGACTTTAATTGTTCGGAGATTGTTGAAAAACTTGCAACATCAGAGAAAAAGGCAGTGATATGAGTTTCTGATCCTCGTTTCAAAGCAGCAAGATCTACCATGGCTTCTTGGACCACAACTGGATCAATCATACTTCCCAGAATGTTTTTTACCTTCTCTCTTTCTTCCAAACCTTGTCCCATATCAATAAAGTATTTGGTAAGAAGACCAACCTCATCTTGAGTCGTTGGTTTGATTCCTATTTTAAAATTACCTTTTGCAATTTCTAAAGTGGCAGAGAGAAGTTGTAATACAGGCTTTGTAATTGTTTTAGAAAAGAAAAACACAAAGATCAGTGCCGCACAAAGTCCAATTCCTGCTATGTAAAGATTTGTTTTTTGGCTTCTATAAACATCAGCAAATGCTTTTTCTTCTGAAACAATCGTAATCACTCCTGCATCAGCAAATCCAATCTTTTGAAAGGATCCTAAATAAGAACCACCTAATTCTTCATCGATATAACTCATTTGCCCCGTATTGGGAGCACTCGTTAACATTGATTTTACGATTGGCATAGAAGCAAGGTCAGTGGCCGCAAGAATTAAGTCTTCTTTCGGATGAGCAAGGGCAGTCCCATTCCCGTTTACCATAAAGGTAGTTTCGATTCCTTTTTTAGAGAATGCTCCAATGATTTTGTTTAATTTAACAATCATCACAAGAGCGTTGTCCAATTCCCCATTTTCAGAAGTGGGAATGGCAATGGCGAAGGATGGTTCTTGAAATCCAGGGCTTGAGTTTAAAAGTACAGCTTGTCCATTAAAGGCCTCAGCCAAAGCATCTCGATTGCGATTTACAACATTATGAAAATCTTCTTCTGTAACAGAACTTTTTTTCAGTTCCTCTTCGTTGAATACCTCTCGTTTCATAATGAGAGTATTTTCTTTTTTTTCAAAAATTCCTAAATAAATGAATTCTTTATCATTTTGAAAAAAAGTTTTGATCAGAAGTCTTCTTTCAGCTTCAGGAAGGCCTTGGGTTGTTAGGGTGATGGCAATTTGACGACCTTTTTCCACAACCCCCAGAATATCAGATTTAACTTTTGAACCAATAATTTCCGCAATACGAATGTTATTGTCTCGCAACTGAAGTTCAATGGATCTTTTAAAATAGAAAGAAGCAAAAAAGATAATTACCCCTACAGACAATGCAAAAAGAAAACTAATGACACCCATCATTTTTAACTGAAGGGAAAACTTGGTATTCGAAGATCCATCTAATGTATGTAATTCGGGAGACTCTGTAGTTTTAGGTTCTGTCGATTCCGCTTTCGATACAATTTCTACTGGAACCGGTTCTTTGGTCACAACTTCTTCAGCAAAGGAAGATTCAATTAAATCATAAGGATGGTTTGGTGACTCATCTTCAAAAGATGAAACCTCAGTTGGATTTTCAAAAGAAAGTTCAGAATTTGTGTCTGGATAAGAACCGTTTAGGTTTCCCGAAGCAACCAGAACCTCTTCTTTGATTTTTTTTCGTCCAGACTTTCCGACAAACTCCAGAGGAGGATAACTGAAATGAGTTTTTTTGGAATTTGTTTCTTTGGTAACCTGTGATTCTGAAACGGAACTTGTTTTTCCAGTAAGACCAAATTTATGGGATATACGATCAGGAGAAATTTTATCATCCCAAAGGTATTCTAATCTTGCAAAAACAGATCGTGCTTCCAATTCCATTCGTTTGGGGATCAGGACATAAATCGTTTTATCTTCACCTAACCTTGATAATTCGGTAGCCAGGTATTTATTGGTTGGGATATTATGAATGGATACAAAGGGAAACTCAATGCGATTGGTATCTGTTGGAATGCCCCAAAGCGGAGGTCCAAATCGGAATTCCAATTCCCCGGCACGCCGAGTTTGAAAGAATATAGTAATCCCCTCGTTCCAATCCCAGGTTTCTAGGCTTCCAGGGGATTCGTCCCAGAAGAGAAAAGCGAGTTTGGACGTTCGGAGGAACGGAATTTCAGCGGAAATTTCTATCATGCCTTTTTTAGTATCGACTTATTCGGCCAAACAATCGATCTCAATTCTAGATGAAAATCATCACGTTAAATTGCAACGGAATTCGCTCCAGTTTGAGCAAAGGTTTACTAGATTTTATACGTCAGGAAAATCCTGACATTATTTGTTTCCAAGAAACAAAGGCTCCTGTTTCAGAAATTGACCGATCGGAGTTTCGAAGTCTGGGTTATGAAGTCCATACCTGCATTGCAGAAAAACCAGGATACAGCGGAACGGCTGTTCTTACCAAATTCAAACCAAAATCAGTGGTTGTCGGATTTGGGGACGGAATCTATCGAAGTGAAGGTAGGTCCCTTTTTCTGGAATATCCAGATTTCTTTCTCTGGAATCTTTATTTTCCCTCGGGCACAAGCGGAGAAGAAAGACAAAAGGTAAAGTATACTTTCCTAGATTCCTTTTTTGACCTAGCAAAACCCTATACAAAGAAGAAAAAACCTTTGGTTGTTTGTGGGGATGTCAATATTGCACATACGGAATTGGATATCCACAACGCCAAGGGCAACCAAAAGAGTTCCGGATTCCTTCCAGAAGAAAGAGCCTGGGTTTCCAAGTTTTTAGATTCTGGATTTTTAGATTGTTTTCGAGTTTTGCAACCGGAGATCCGAGATGAATACTCGTGGTGGACATATCGGTTCCAAGCAAGAAAGAACAATAAGGGTTGGAGGATTGATTACTTTTTTATCACAAAATCTCCTTCATACAAATTGGAATCAGTATCAATCGCCAAAGAACCGATTCTCTCTGACCATGCACCGGTCGTTATGAAAATCCAATTCACTTGACAAAGTAGTTTTTTAGGAGATATTTCTGGGATGAAATTGGCCATCCCTATTCTTATCTCTCTTTTCACTTTCCAATGTTCTGTTCTCGGTGTGATTCAGGATAAAATTCCTTTGCCTGAATTTGAATTCGATTCCTTATCTATAAAAAATATCACACTCACAGATATCACACTTTCTGTTGTCACTTCCGTTGAAAATCCTTACCCAGTTTCCCTTCCCAGTTCCTTACTGGATATGGATATCAAAATAGAAGGTTTAAAACTTTCTCAAATCAAAACAGATTTAGGAGCCATTGAAGGGAAAAAAACAAAACAACTTCCTCTGGAAGTAAAACTTAAATATACGGATCTATTAAATTTATACAAAAAATTTCCAAACAAACCAATGTTAGAAGTAAGTGCCGAAGGAAATATGAAAGTTCCTATCCCAAAACAATGGCAACTTCTTGGAAAAGATTCCCTAAGTTTTCCTTTTGTCAAAAAACGAGAAATCCCCGCCATCCTTCCCAATGTTGAAATTAAAAACTTTAAAATCCTTATGCCCACAGAAGCAGAAATTCTGAGTGCATCAAATACGAATGTTTTGGCTGACACTGCCACCGGATTTTTGAAAGGGCTTCTGGGAGGATCAAAACAACCTGCAACTTCAGCGGCAAAAGCAGGTTTATCCAACTTAAAGTTAGACCTAAATACAGAATTTGATTTTATATTTTCTAATGAGGCAGCTTCCAATTTAAATCTGACAGGACTTAATTATGATTTAAATCTTGCTGGTGAAAACTTTTTAAACGGAACTCCAAAAGAAATTGTCAATTCTGGAAAAACGTCGACTGTTAAAATAGCAACAAAGTTTCCCATCACTTCGATTAGTTCATCGTTGTATAAAACGATTCAAAACAAATCGGCTCAATTTGACTTAAAAGGGGATTCTGGACTTAAGGTTCCTTCTGTTTCTGAACCTATTCCCTTCCAATACGAAAAACAAGGGAATTTTAAGTGGTAAGTATAGAAACGATTGGCATAAAAAGTAAACCGAAAGGAATCTCGGTTTACTTTTTCTTCTGTAACATCTGTTTGATTTCGTCTCTGGTTTTTCCAGGATACAGACGAATCTGATAACTAATCAAAAACTTAGTGATGATGGGTGTTCCATCTTTAGAGGAATGTTCATAATTAAAACGCGAAGCATCATTTTGAATGATCTTTGCCACGTCATTGATTCTTGGAACCCGACGGTCAAAGGCAATGGATTCCAATTTGCCTGTTACTGTATTGAGGCCAATGACGATCATCCCATCATCCACAAAACTTAAGAGGTCAAACTTTTTCATTTCCTCTTTGGAAAGTTCATCCCCACCGGCATCCGGTTTTCTACGAATTTTATCGGTATGACGGATTTGGCGGACCATATAGGAATCAGAAGCAATATAGACCCGAAAGATTTCTGTTGGGAGATCACTCTTTTTTTGGAAAAAAGGAATTTCTCCAGAGTTGTTTTGAACCTCTTCTCCTTTTTCGTTTAGGATGATTTCACCTTCGCCGCCAGGAGGTGGGAGTACATCCTTTGTTTGGTGTACTTCCTGACTGGTTTCAGTGTTGGCATTTGGATTGGTTTGCGGAGTGGATTGGCAACCGAGGATCAAAGAAAGTGAAACAACCGGTAAAAACAAAGGCAAGAATTTCATTTTGTCATCAGTATTTGGCCCTTTCCTTCACTGGCAAGAATTTAAAATCCAAGGGACAATCCCTAAATTAAATATTTTGCAAACACTGTGGCAAGTCCGAGGAAAAAGAAAAATCCACATACATCTGTGGTTGCTGTTACAAAGATCGATGAAGCAATCGCCGGGTCCACTCGCATCGCTTTTAAAACAATGGGAACAAGGGAACCAGTGAGAGATGCTACAATCATATTCACAAGCATAGCAGTTCCTACCACAAGCCCGAGTACAAGATTCCCTTTTACAAAAAAGATCATAAGACCCGTAACGGTTCCCAGTACAAACCCATTCAAAACACCGATCGTAAATTCTTTTCTGACCGCTTCCCACCAATTGGAAAAAGAAAGATCTCCAGTGGCAATATTACGAATAACAACTGTTACTGACTGTGTTCCAGCGTTCCCACCAAGACCTGCCACAATCGGCATAAGTGTCGCAAGAACCACAATTTGAGAGATAGTATCTTCAAAAAATGCAACAACGGTCGAACTCACAAAGGCAGTGAGTAAATTAACATTGAGCCAAATAATTCTACGTTTTACTGATTGTAAAATGGGGGTAGAAAGTCTTTCATCTTCAGAAACCCCGGCCATGAGGAGGATATCTTCTGAAGCTTCCTCTTCCACAATTTCTAAAACATCATCAACAGTGATCCGACCAATGATCCTTCCCAAATCATCCGTTACCGCGGCACTGAATAAATCGTATTTTTTAAAGGTATTGGCAACCTCTTCCTGATCCACGTCGTAATGAAAAGCAAATACTGAAAAATTGGTTATCTTTGCCACTTTGGTATTGATAGGAGTGAGAAATAAATCTTTTAAAGGAATGAATCCTTCTAAAACTCCATCTTCGTCTGTGACATACACTTGGTAGATATCTTCAATTTCTTTGGCTTTTTTTCGAACGTTTATGATTCCTTTGCGAACATTGTCTGTGATAGAAACTGTGGCAAAGTCTTTGGACATAAGTCGTCCTGCTGATGACTCGCGAAATCCAAGTTGGGAGCGAATTTCAAAACTATCGGCTTTACTTAAATTTGCTAAAACTAACTCTCGTTTAGCGCTAGGTAGATAGGAAAGAAGATATGTTGTTTCATCCGTTTCAATATGATTTAGAGTATTGGAGATTTCATCGACGGAAAGTTCCTCTAAAAAAGACTCTAAAGTCTCTTCCTCCATTTTGACTAAGGCATAGGCCTGGTCTTCTTTCGGAAGGATACGGAAAAGGTATAATTCCTCTTCCCTTTCTAAATCACGAAATAAAGTGACGATGTCTGCAGGGTGAGCCCCATCTAGCATCTCTTTTAATTGTTTTGAATTTTCTTCGGAAACTAGGGTTTTGATCTGTCCGACAAATTCATCATAGGAATCGCTCTCTCTGTCGATTTTGATTCGGAATTCGGACTCTTTCTTTCTTTCTTCTTCCATAAATCAGCGGATTTCCTGAAATTTACAATTGACGGTTATGTCACGTGGAGCATAGGCTATATCCTATGTCGGCACGAGTTCGAATTTTGAAAACGAATCTTTTTCTTCTCCTAGTTTTTTCCCAATGTGTTCTTTTCGAACCTAAAATTAATAAGGTTCCCGATGCCTATGTTAGGGACGAAGTGATGAATGCCGAGCAAAAGAACGCAACAAGAGTTCTAACCGACCGCATCATCAAATTGAATAACGAAGTTTCGGCCCAAAGAAAGGCCAACACACTCACAACCCAAGCCATCAAAATCTCTCAGTCGAAAGTAACAAAACACAGTGCACAACGTGATTTGGCCAGAAACAAAGAAACTTATTTTGTTTTGAGAGAAGACTCTGCCACATCCAAAAGGTATCTAGAAGAAAGCCAAGCTCATGAATTGGAGCGCGCCAAAGAAGAAACAAGATACAAAACTTGGGTGCAAAAGGAAAAAGAAGACAAGGCTTATTTGGAAATGAAAGAAGCAGCTCTCGGGGAACTCATCGCAGAACTGGAATTAGTTCGTTCCGAAATCGCAGTCAAGTTCCAAGAATCTCAGGGAAAAACTCCCGCTGATCCAGAATACATCAAAAAAGAAATTTATGAAACCCAGTATGCAGAAAAAAAATCAGATGCTCGTCGTCGGGTCTCTGACTGGGAACGGGTAAAAACAGAAGCACCGAGTTTGCCAAAAGTCAATTTAGAGGATAGTTTTGATGATGCGAAATAAAATCCGATTCATTGGCATCCTCTTCCTATATGGTTTTGTCTCCCTAGCAAACCTCTCTGCCGATTGGGTTTATTTCCCTTATGAGTACAACCAAATTTATAAAGAAAAATACGCTTTAGAATTGGAATTAGCTGATATTCGCAAACAACACCAAAACGAACTGAACCGGTTGGAAGAAGAAAAAAAAGAACTCCAAACGCAAAACCGAAATCTCACTGAAGATTTGGAACTGGAAAAACGCAATCGCGCCAAAGAACAAGATGAATACTCCGACAAAATGCGTGATTACGATATGCGCCTTCGAAGCCTGGAAAAAAAGGGAACAGATAAGGAACGCCTACTTGCGGAAGAAAATCGAAAACGAGAAGAAAAAGACCGAGCCGATTTAGATGCCTATAAGAAAAAACTAGAAGATAAAGAACGTGAATGCCTCCAAAAAGAACAAAAACTTCGAGATACCTATGAATCAAAAATAGATGAACTCAAAGAAAGAATTCGTAATTTGGAAGAGGAACTAGGAAACCTTCGCAAACTCACCAAAGAACAAAAAAGAGAATTGGAACGCCTTGCGGAACAAACCAAAGAGTTTGAAGAAAAATTAGCAAAAGAAATTACCTCTGGCCAAATCCGTCTCAAACGTTTTCACAACAAACTCATCATCAATATCGATGATAAAATTTCCTTTGATAGTGGCTCCTCGGAACTAAAACCTGCCATCCTTCCTGCCATCGATAAGATCCGAGAGATCCTTGCTTCTTATCCAGAGAACTATATTGTTGTGGAAGGACATACTGACAATGTTCCGATCAAAACTAAGTTTCGAAACAATTGGCACCTTTCCAGCGAACGAGCATTATCCGTTTTGGAATATATGTTACAGAATAAAAATCTAAACCCAAAAAACTTTTCGAGTGCCGGTTATGGTGAATTCCAACCCATTGTTCCCAATACTTCCAAAGAAAACAAAGCACTCAATCGTCGTGTGGACATTGTTGTGGTACCAAGGGCCACTGGGTCATTAAACACAAACAATGACTAAACCAAGACCCAAACGTTCCCGATTGGTATTTTTTTTAAGCCTATCGGGTATTTTATCCATAGTTATTTTTTTTATCGAATGGATTGGTTCCCGGGAAAGTGGAAGCCTTGCCCTATTCGCAGATGCTGGCCATATCTTTACTGACGTATTTGCCCATCTCATTTCCTTATTTGCCTTACTCATTGCTTCAAAAAAACCCACAACAAGATACCCATTTGGATTTCACCGTTTTGAAGTGCTTGCAGCCTTATTCAATGGCTTTCTTCTCATAGGCATTGCCCTTTTCATTTTATACGAAAGTTATTTACGTTTTTCAGGGACGGCTCATGTAGAACCCGACTCAATGTTGGCTTATGCTGCCATTGGTTTTGGAATCAATTTGGTATCGGCGGGCCTTCTTGTGGGAGTGAGTAAAACTAGTCTCAACTTAAAGTCAGCCTATTTACATGTTCTAAGCGATCTATTAGGAACCTTAGCCGTAGTTCTCGGAGCTCTTATCATTCGTTTTACTGGATTTAAAGAAGTGGATCATTTCCTTAGTGTGATTCTTGGAATTTTTATCCTAAAAACTTCCTATGGAATCGTTAAAGAATCTATTGAAATATTAATCGAAGCTGACACGAGTGATTTTGACAAAGAACATTTGTTAGAGCATATTAAAGTATTAAAAGGGATTGAGGCCGTTTCTCAGATAACGGTTCGAAAACTTACTTCCGGTGTATTTTCTGTCGAATTACAGATCTTAGTAAACCAAAATACAGACAGAGATAAAATCGTATTAGAAATTCACAAAGTACTCAAAGGAGAATTTGGAGTTCCCTTTGTTTCTGTAGAAATTCTTTCCTCTTCACTCAAAGAAAAATTAGAAGAAATTTCTGTTAGAGAAACGGAACGTGAGTTTGGCCACCATGGGCATAGCCACGGACATGCACACGACCACCACCATTAAGAAAGTTTTCTTTTTTTCTTTTGGATTAAATACTCTGTGAACTGATCTTCCCAAACAAAAAGTTGGTAGTCTGGATCCACAGACTTTAAGTCTTTTGGAGATCCTAAATTCCAATATTTGCTCAGTGCCAGAAGAAGTCCCTCTGTCGGATAAGGAAAACCTGAAAGTAAAAAATCGGTATCTGGATTTCCATGGCACTCTGATAAAAATTTGTTTCGCCAGAGAGTGAGTTTTTCTCTTTCCTCTTTTACAGGTTCATTTTCCAAAGAGACTTTTTTGGATTTTCCAATGAGTAAGGATACCAAAGAAAGAAGTTCTTTTAGTCTTAGTTCCATTCCCAATTTTCCATAGTTTTCTAAAATCAAATCTTCTGGATGAATTGGATATTCGCATAACTTTAGTTTGAGGTGGGTAACCAGCGGAGTAAAATCGGTATGGAAGGATTCTTCACTAGTTTGGTTAGAATTGTTAGAATCTTGCCCTATGATTGGACTTTTTGTATTTTGATTCCGTTTGACCAAATAAACTGGATTTCGCTCTTCCGATTTAGTCACCCAAAAGATGGTATCTGCTTCCGCCCCATTTGTGATAAAGGATTTAGTTCCAGATAACTTTCCTTCTATAACCCTCGAACTTAACTTTCTAAGTTTCGTTTCCCAACCAGGTTCACTCACTCCCACAGCATAAATTTTCGTCGGATTGCCAGTTCGAAAAGCATCCCAAAGCGAATGAAGAACCTCTTGCGTTAGTGTTTCCAGATTCTGATTTTGGTTATGGTTTTCCCAATGGATTCGGCTCGCATGACAAAGGATTCCTCCGGCCACGTTCACTTCTACCATACAAGAAAGGCTTAAGGATACTCCAACCGGCTCTTCTGCCAAAAGAGAAAGTTTCTTTTGGAATTCTAAATAAGACTCGCGACCAAGCAGGAAATGGTAGTAACCTTCACGGATAAGATAAGGTTTCCAACTCCGGTAAAAGCCCTCGATTCCCTCTGAATCTTTTGGATAGGGAGATCCAGAGTTTCCATATTTCAGAATCAAATTTTCGGGATACAAACTCACAAAAATTTACTTAGATTTCTTTTTAGAAAATTTGGCATCGAGAGCCTTCTCTTCTTCCAAAACCTTTTTTAAATACTGGCCAGTAAACGAACGTTTCACGGTAACAATTTCTTCCGGAGTCCCTGTGGCGATCACCTCACCACCTCCGTCTCCACCTTCAGGACCAATGTCTATGATATAGTCTGCTGCTTTGATCACATCTAAGTTATGTTCGATGATGACCATTGAGTTTCCTTTGTCCACAAGCACTTGCAAAACAGATAGAAGTTTTTCGATGTCTTCAAAATGAAGGCCTGTCGTCGGTTCATCTAAAATATAGAGTGTTTTGCCTGTTGGTCTTTTGGAAAGTTCTGTAGAAAGTTTGATCCTTTGCGCTTCTCCCCCGGAAAAAGTAGTGGCAGCTTGTCCGAGCTTGATATAACCAAGACCTACATCCATCAGAGTGTCTAGTTTTCGTTTGAGGTTTGGGATATTTTCGAAAAAAACGACAGCTTCTTCTACGGTCATATCCAAAATATCAGAGATATGTTTTCCTTTGTATTTGACCTCTAAGGTTTCACGGTTGTATCTTTTTCCCTTACAGACTTCACATTCCACATAAATATCGGGAAGGAAATGCATTTCGATTTTTAGAATTCCGTCCCCTTCACATTTTTCACAGCGTCCCCCTGCTACGTTGAAACTAAATCGTCCAGGGCCATAACCCCTTACTTTTGCTTCTTCGAGTCCACTGAATAAATCTCTTACAAATGTAAACAAACCAGTGTAAGTTGCCGGATTGGAACGAGGAGTCCTACCTATGGCTGATTGGTCAATATTGATGACTTTATCAATTTGGTCTTTGCCAATGATTTTTTTGTGTTTTCCTGGAACAAGTTTCATTCCCATCACAGAACTTGCGAGTTCCTTATAAAGAATTTCATTGATGAGAGTGGACTTTCCAGAACCGGAAACCCCCGTAACCACCGTTAAAGTTCCCAGTGGAATGGATACTTCCACATTCTTTAGGTTGTTATGTGTAGCCCCTGTGATCTTTAAAAACTTTCCATTTCCTACCCGCCGAGTTTCCGGCATGGAAATTCTTTTTTCCCCAGAAAGGAATTTTCCTGTGACAGAATGTTTGTCCTTTTTGATTTGTTCGGGAGTTCCAAAAGAAACAATCTCTCCCCCGTGGACTCCTGCCCCAGGCCCCATATCCACAATGAAATCTGCCTCTTCCATCGTTTCTTTGTCATGTTCCACAACAAGAACGGTATTTCCTAAGTTGCGAAGTCCTTTTAAGGTTTGGACGAGTTTGGTATTGTCTCTTTGGTGAAGACCAATGGATGGTTCATCTAAAATGTATAAAACGCCCATTAGGCGAGATCCAATTTGGGTCGCAAGGCGAATCCTTTGCATTTCACCACCGGATAAAGTTCCAGCAGCACGGCTTAAATTCAAATATCCAACTCCCACATCATTTAAAAAATGAAGTCGTTGTAAAATCTCCTTTAAGATGGGTTTGGAGATGGTATCTTCTGCCCCTTTGTAATCAGAGGATTTGGTAAAATCCAAGGCCCTTTCAATAGAGAATCCAGTATAAGCATCAATTCCAATCCCTTGGACTTTGACAGCCAGTGCTTCTGGACGAAGGCGTTTTCCATGACATTCATCACAATCATGATTGGTCATAAAGGATTCAAACCATTGGCGCATAGAATCTGATTTGGTTTCTTTGTACCGGCGTTTGAGGTTCGGAATCACACCTTCATAGTTTTTGGAAAATTCATAATGGGAATTGGCACCTCGAAAATCATAATCAATATGAATGGAAGAATCTCCATGTAAAATGGTATTTCTCACTTTTTCAGGTAAATCTTTCCAAGAAGTATTTAAGTTGAATTTTAATTTTTTAGATAACGCCTGTATGGTAGCCATATACCAATAAGAATTGGATTTGGATCCTCCCCATGCTTCAATACAACCTTCTGCAAGGGATGCTTCACGATCTGTCACAAGAAGGGATTCATCAAATTCCAAGAGGGCACCAAGGCCATCACAATTGGAGCAAGCACCAAAAGGAGAGTTAAAGGAAAATAATCTCGGAGTGAGTTCAGGGATACTCACATCATCACATTTGGGGCAAGATAATTTTTGTGAGAAAAGATGATCCTTTTCTCCATCTTCTACAACCACAATTCCCTCGGCAGTTTTTAAGGCGGTTTCCACAGAATCAGACAACCGAGATTGGATTCCCGGTTTCATCACAATCCGGTCCACAACGATATCGATATCGGCTTTGAAATTTTTCTTTAAAGGAATTTCATCTTCTAGGGAATACACTTCCCCATTCACTCGCACCCGATTGAATCCTTCCTTTTTATAACGTTCGAGGACTTCTTTGTGTTCCCCTTTTTTCCCTTGGATGACAGGGGCCATAATTTGGAGTTTGGTTCCTTCGGGAAATAAATTGATTCGGTCGGTGATTTGGTCTACAGACAAACTAGAGATCGGAGTCCCACATTTCGGACAGTGTGGTTTTCCAACACGGGCATATAACAGCCGTAAATAATCATAAATTTCAGTGACAGTTCCCACCGTCGAACGAGGGTTTCTATGGGTTGTTTTTTGTTCGATGGAGATGGCGGGGCTTAAACCTTCAATTTGGTCTACCTCTGGTTTTTCCATTTGTCCAAGGAATTGGCGGGCATAACTGGAAAGAGACTCGACATACCTTCGTTGCCCCTCGGCATAGATGGTATCAAAAGCTAAGGAAGATTTTCCCGAACCGGAAAGACCAGTGATAACCACAAGTTTGTCCCTGGGGATATCAAGATTTACGTTTTTAAGGTTATGTTCACGAGCGCCACGAATACGAATAAAGGAATCCACAACGGATAGCTTGTTTTCCTCTTTCATTCTGGAAAGAATTTTAAGAAATGACGGAAGAGGATCTTACGTGTTTCGAATTCTTTTTTTAATCATTTTCCTTCCCTTCCGGCTTCTGTACTTACTTTACCTACGTCTAAGCCTAATTTTTCAAAGGGGTCGGGAAGTTTATGAATTGGAATTCCCTGCTGTCTTTGAGGATTCTTACAAATCTTATATTGTCAAAAAATTGCAAGGGAAGGAAGAAACGGTCACAAGACTCGAACTCCTCATCCTTCTCAAACTCATCCAAAAAAATGATAAAATCAAAACATTGGATATTTCTCTACCACCATTAGAATGGACTCTCTCTGAATTCTATGAAGTGAGAAACCAAATTTTAGCGATCAAAGAATCAGGGAAAAAAGTGAGAATTTTTGCCAAAGAAGGTGGTGTGGGAACTTTGCTTTTACTCACGGCCGCAACGGAAAATTTTTTGGCCCCAGAATCCGAATTTATGGTTTTACTTCCAAGCGCCGAACCCATGTTTTTTGGTAAATTTTTAAAAACCTGGGGAATCGAAGTGCAAGCCTTTGCTTCAGGCCCTTACAAATCCTTTGCCGAAAGTTTTACACGAGGGGAATTTTCTAAAGAAGCAAAAAAGAATTTAGAAACTCTGATTTTAGATTTACGAAAAGTATTACTGACTGCCCTTACCAATGGACAAAAGTCTTTAGAATCTTTATTTTACAAACCGATGCTTTCAGCCGATGAACTTTTGTCAGCAGGTGTCATTACAGGAATCAAAACAGAAAACGAATTTTTCTCTGAAGACAGAAAAGTATTTTCTGGAAACTATCCATCGTTACATCATTCTATCAAAGATTTTTGTTTTTTCCCCAAACGAAAAGCAGAAGTAGTTATCCTTCCTTTAGAAGGAGGAATTACCGGTGGGGACTATTTGCATAAAAATCGAGAAAACGGTAAAATTGAAGCTTTCTCTCTGATTCCGAACTTGAAGGCACTTGCAGAAGATAAAAAAATAAAAGCAGTCATTTTAGAAATTTCCTCTCCCGGCGGTTCTGCTTTTTATTCCGAACAAATCCATCAGGAAATTATGGAGCTCAAAAAAACAAAAATTGTCACTGCTTACTTTAAAGATACAGTGGCAAGTGGTGGGTATTATATTGGTTCGGCGGTGGATCATATCACAGCATCCCCTGTATGTATTACAGGTTCCATTGGAGCCGTGAGTATCAGGGCCAACTTACAAAAGTTATATAAAAAATTCCAACTGAATAAAGAAGCCATTGGTTTTTATCCATTTCGCGATATTCATTCCGAATTCCAACCACTCTCCAAACAAAGTGTACAATATTTGGAATCCCAAATCAAAAAAACCGAAGGCCTATTTTACCGCCGAGTTTCTGAAGGCCGAAAGATTCCTTTGGAAGAAATGCCAAAAATTGGAATGGGCAGAGTGTATTTGCCTACAGTAGAAAACCGAATTGTAGATTCCCTGGGAGGACTATTGGATGCCGTACACGACATCAAAGAAAGGTTAGGTGGAAAACCCATCATCGTGACTGAGGAACTCCCTGCTTACAATTTGAAAAATAAAATCCCACTCCTTGGTGGGCTTATGGCTGAACTAAAATTTCTCGAATCATTCAATGAAGTATCGCTGTTAAGTCCCGTGCGTCTTGCTTGGAAAAATAGAAAGTAAATTTAGTTTTAATTTCTCCGGGAGGCTTTTTCGAGCCGGTTTCGTAAACCCTCCCACCCCCTACCCAGTTTGGGAGCTTCACAGATGATGGTTTGGATTTTAGCAAGATCACAGGCCTCAAAGAAAGCATAGAGTTTTGACGCATACTCTTCGTTTGTCGACACAAGAGAGAAATGATCAAATTCCGAATGCTCTTCTCTTTTTTTGGCAACAGTTTCATTTGTCTTGGAAAAGAGATTTCCTTTCCTGATTTTTTCTGGGAAAGAAAATCCAATCCAAGCCGTCTCTTTGGGATCAAATCCAACCTCTAAACTATGGATAAATTCTTCTCTGGAAGCCAAGACCACTTGGGCTGAGGGTGCATAGTGTTTGTATTTGGTTCCCGGACTCAACGGAACATGGGAAACAGACAGGACTGGCGAAGTTTCAAAAGGACTGGGAATGATCAGGTTAGGAAGGATTGTTTTTAACTCTTCTGATTCAATGGAACCAGGTCGGAGAAGAGTTGGATGTTCTCCCACTAAACTCACCACAGTGGATTCGATTCCGAAACTAGGTTCTTCCGCAATTAAGATTCCATCCACTTTCCCCTCAAAGTATCGCACAACATCTGTTAGTTTAGTAAGAGAGGGCCTTCCAGATAAATTGGCGGAAGGAGCAGAAACAGGTCCACCCGTCTGCCGAATCCATTCCCGGATGACTGGATTTTTTGGAATTCGCACCGCAAGAGTATCCAATTCCTTAGGAAATAGGGATTTATCTTTTTTGGGAAGGATGAGAGTGAGAGGGCCTGGCGAAAATTTTTCTAATAACTTTCGACCGAGTTCCCCTAACACACAAACCTCTTCAATGAATTCAATCGAATGAAAATGGGCAATCAGGGGATTGTCTCTCGGCCTTCCTTTGATTTCGTAAACCCGAAGGCAAGCCTCTTCGCTTCGGGTTGAGGCTCCAATCCCATAAACCGTTTCTGTGGGAAAGATCACAACCTTACCCTCTTGGATGAGGTTCGCAAGCAAACTTACATCCGAAGAGATTAAGGTCTTCATTTTAAAACTTTTTTGTTTTGGTTTTTGGTTTTGATTCAGATACTTTCAATGTTTCTTTTGATTCATTGGCAGGGAGAACCGCTTCTTCTTTAGGTTCTTCTTCCTCTTTTGCTTTTTCTACCGGAGGAAGTTGGCCTTGGACCAGTTTACTCAAATACACATTGATTTCTGGATCATTGTCTGTTACGAGTTGCCAAAAAGAAAATCCACCTAAATCGTATTTTCTTAGAAGTGTCATTTTTTCTTCAAAGGCCCGGCGGTTCATATAAAAAGCAACTCGGTCACAACCACCACTCGTATACCAAAGAGAAGGATCTTCATACGCACGGTTTTTATGAATTTCCGAAAACTTAGATAAGTTTCTCCAACTTGCTACTTTGTTTTCTTCATTTAAGATTCGATTGATATCAGTCGGTTGGCGATTTTTATGTGTCCCTGCTTTGATCCTTTGGGCATCAGAATGATAGATGGCTTTGGCAGATGCCTTACAATTCAAAGCCCAATCATATCCGTAAGTGGGGATTGCCATATAAAGTTTATGTGTTGGCACTCTTTTTTTCGCATAAGTGATAATGTCTTTTAGCCAAACATTGGGTGCTTGGGGGCCTGGCCCTGGGTTATGGTACTTTCTTGGATGGAGTTCGTAAGCCATAATTTTCACTCGGTCTGCGTGTTTGGCAAGGAAGGCATAGTCGTGGGTGGTAGGCCCTCTCCAATTTTCACGGAAGTCTAGTGCGATCGGTTTCGATAGACCACGGCATTGGAGTTCCTTCTTTTTACTTTTTTCAGCGGGAGTTTTTGGGTGAACTGCCACCGAAATGAGTTTTCCTTTTTTATGAACTTCACGAGCGAGTAAAACAAAGAACTCTTCAAACTTTTCTTTTTTATCGCAAGACATCCCTTCGTAATCGATATCAATCCCGTCATAACCATAGGTCATAATTTCGTTTACGATGACTTGGATGTGGTGGTCGCGGATGTCGTTACGTCCCCCCATCCCAATGTTTTCTTGGATTTTTTCTTTTGGATTTTCCCAACGAAAGATAGTCGGAATGATTTTTACTTTCGGATTGAGTGCACGAAGTTCCTGTACTCGTTCTTTTCTGGAAGAACTGGACCAACTAGAAATAAGTTCCCCATTATTGGAGAGCCCACCTTTCATGGTATAAATAAAAGGATGGATTTCATTGTAAAGGTGAACCGTTTTCTTCATGGCAGTCCAATCAGTGGACCAAGCAGAGGAACGGAAACTCACATTTTCGTCAGGAACAAAACCAGGAAGTTCCACAGATTCCTCTGGGTTCTCCGTAGTTGTTTGGTTTTCAGCGTTTTCCTTGGTTTCCATCTCCGATGGAGTTCCTAGAGAAGGAGTCGATGCTTCCACAACACTGGGATTTGCATTTCCGGCTTTTGCAGTGTCTTTTAAAACAAGAGCCGTTCCATCATTTTGGATTAAGTTCATTCCTAAATAAAAGGAGATGGTGGAAAGAAATACCCAAGAGGCAAATAAGAGAGTGTATTTAGCTGCATTCGACAGCGGACGTTTCGGTGTGGATGGGTTTTCTTTTTCGGACATAAATTACTTCTAGTATGATTATCGATCTTATAATAAAAAAAGAGTAGAGAATATTAAAAGAACTCACTATCTATTTCACATCCCATATTTTTTTAGCCAGGAATCTCTCCTAGTCGAAATTAATAAGAAAGGAAAAAGATAGTATGCATCTTCTCAAACAAAAACCGGTGATTCTTTATACGGTTCTTCTTAGTTTTTTTCTCACCTTTCTCCTTCTTGCCGAACTCACAGGTAGTAAATTATTTTTTGCCTTCGGGTTTACGATGACGATGGGGGTTATCCCTTTTCCTGTTACCTTTATCATCACAGATTTACTCAATGAATATTATGGTCGCAAAGTGGTTAGGGCTACTACCTTTCTTGGGATGGTGATGATTGGTTTTGCTTACCTCCTCATTGTGATCGATATCCAAATTCCCGCAAGCCCTGAGTCACCCATTGATGATGCCTCCTTTGAACGGGTGTTTGCCAATTCAGGTCTTGTGATCCTAGGTTCCATCATCGCTTATGTGATTGGCCAGATGATAGACCTTCACACCTTTCATTTCCTTCGCAAAAAAACGGGAGGAAAACATATTTGGCTTCGGGCCACTGGATCTACCGTCATCTCACAACTCATCGATTCCTATGTGGTCATCTTCATTGCCCTTGGAAAATACCATCCCGTTTCCAAACTGATCTCCATTGCCAATACAAACTTTCTTTATAAATTGGGAGTGGCCATCCTCATCACACCACTTCTTTATGCCATCCATATCTACATTGATCGATACTTAGGAGAAACACTGAAAAAACAAATGTTTAGCGCTGCGATGGAAGAAGAAGGACTAGAGTCCACCATCCAACCAGGGTAAGGGAGAATATGTTCCAACCAAGAATCGAAAGACTCAAAACCATTTTGGGAAATGGTCCAGCGAATATTGGACACAGGGGGGCACGTGGCCTTGCACCCGAAAACACCCTTGTATCTTTTCTTGTCGGTGCGGAATCCACAAGGTTTTTTGAATTGGATACCATGCTTTGTGGCTCAGGAGAACTTGTGGTCATCCATGACTTTACAGTCGATCGAACGACTGACGGTGAGGGAAAAGTCTCTGAATATAAATACCGCGACTTAGCAGAACTTGATGCGGGGAGTTTTTTTGATGAAGCCTTTGAAGGGGAACAAATTCCCACTCTCTCCCAAGTGATCCAAACTCTTCCAGAGAACACAGTTTTCGATATTGAAATGAAAAGTGAAGGGAACCCTGAAGAAAGAAAGGCTCTGGCTCTTGCCCTTGTGAAACTCATTCGGAAATGGAAACTACACAATCGAATTTGGGTGAGCAGTTTTGACTGGGATCTTGTGGATCTCATTCGAAAAGAAGAACCAGAAGTACTACGTGGCCTTCTTGTCGAAAAAGGAGATTCGCTAAACAAGAATTATATGGACTATGAGCCAGATTTGATCCTTCCACATCTTTCTGCTTGCACCAAGGAATTTGTGGATGACCTAAAGGCAAAATCTCTTCTGGTGATTCCTTATACCACCAATACGGAAGAAGAATGGAAGACACTGCTTGCTTCCGGAGTGGCGGGCCTGATTACCGATTACCCTGACCTTTTGGCAACTTACTTAGAATCTAAAAAATAAATCCAAATCCAGTTCCCCCAAGAGTCTTCATACAAAGAATAATTCTTCCCTGGCACTTGCTCGACTAACTTCAAAGTGGAAAGTTGAGGATGATTTTGGACCGTTTCGGGCAAACATTGAATGGTAATGGTCCCTGGTCGCACGGGGCAATGTTCTGAATTTTTGGAAAAGACTATGGTTTGGCCAGTTGCAAGTTTCAATTCGGAATGGCCAAAACTTTCTTTTAGAAGAGTTCCACCCAAAAACGATTGGTAAAACTGTGCTGGTATCGCAGTATTTTCTCCACCGAATAAATTCACCGAGAAAAACTGAGGGAGGACAAAATCCATGTTTTTATTTTCTTTCATTTTCCAAGGAACTCTACCTTAAGTTTGAGAATTTTATTTAAGAATCCTATGTCGACCCAATCCCCATCTAATTTTTCCTTTTTTTTGTTTTTTTTGATTTCATCCTTCATTAACTTTTTGTTATGCGAAACCATATATTTTGAATCCATTCATTCGGCTGATCATTTATACCTTCCCTTACTTCTGAAGGATCTAGTTTCTGGGAAGGGGATCGGGCATTGGTATCTCCCACCTTCTCCTTATTTTTTCCCTGACCTTTTGATGGATTTGGCTCTTTTTCCCTTTGTCCCTTTTTTATACCTTCCAAGTATTTATGGAACCATCCAAATGTTTTTTGTCCTCCTAGGGATTGCCATTTTTATTTCATTCTATACAACAAAATTGAAATCATTAGAATTTTTGTACTGCTTTGAATTTCTATTGGTGATATTTTCACTCATCGGATATGGATTAGGTGACAAACCCCTTCCTTTTAGTTATTTTTTTTCTGGGGCTCATCATAGTTCGGGATTTTTTTTCTCTCTATTTCTCACAATCTATCTATATTCACTGTTAAACGATAAAGAAAAAAAGATATTAAGGTCCTCGCAGGTTTTGCCACTTCCTTTGGTTTTCATTTTTTTCTTCGGTTTTTCGCTCCTCTATCTGTCCGATCGGTTTTCCTTTGCTGTCGGAGTGATTAGTTTTTTTGTGGTTAGGATTTGGAATTTGGAAATTCCTTTTGCGGATCGAATTTCATATTTTAAAGAAAAACGATTTTGGATTTTGGTAATTTTTTTCCTTTTTTGGAATGAACTCATTTTCTTTGGATGCAAAGAAAGTTTATCCATTCCCAGTAGTTTCCAAACTTTATTCACTTACCTAAACAAACTGAATCCAAAAGAAGTGATTACACTTTCGGGAACTTATCTTTTTGATTTTTCAAAACATATATTTTACCAAGGCAGGTCCCTTCTCGTTTTGACTGGATTTGTCTTTTTGAGTTTTACCAGATTCCCAAAATTAAACCAACACTTACTCCTTGTGTTTTTTCCGATCCTTCTTATACTTTTACTCACTATAGGAAGGTTTACCTATCTCCACCCTTATCCCATTCGGTATTTGTTCCCTCTTCTCTTCTTTTCTCTTCTAGGAGTCACCTGGGTATTCTTTCCCATTTTGCAAAAGATGAATCCGAAGGCCCCCGTTTTGGTTCTTTTGGTACTTTCGGGGATCCTTTTTCTATTTCCATTTCCCCGAGAGAATACCAAGGCCTACTTCTCCCAAATCACCGAAACAAAAGTCCCTTACGAGTTAGAAAAACCCATCCGGTTTTGGAGTGAAGGGAGAAAAACTCCCATTCCCATAGGCAAGGACGGGAAACCCTACCATTGGATCACGGGTGCATTCCATACGCACTTGACAGAGTGAAGCGAACGTATGATCTGGAAGTAGATGGAAGATTACGTACGCATATTTGATACCACACTTAGGGATGGGGAACAGTGCCCAGGGGCTGCGATGAGCGAAGATGAAAAGGTGGAAATTGCCCAACACCTTGCCCGGATGAAGGTGGATATCATCGAGGCAGGATTTCCAGTTTCTTCTCCCGTACAATTCAAAGCAGTGGAGCGAATCGCACGTGAAATTGAAGGTCCTATCATTTGTGGACTGGCTCGTGCCCTTCGACCTGATTTAGAAGCAGCTCGTGATGCCCTAAAACCTGCCAAACAAAAACGCATTCATACCTTTATTGCTTCATCTCCCATCCACATGAAACATAAACTTGGGAAGTCTCCCTCGGAAGTATTAGAGATGGCAAGAGTGGCTGTGAAAATGGCTAGAGACTTTGTCACCGATGTGGAATTTTCCCCAGAAGATGCAACTCGCTCCGAATGGGACTTCTTACGCGAGTTAGTGGAGGCAGTCATCGAAGAAGGTGCCACTACCATCAATATCCCAGACACTGTTGGTTATACAACCCCGCAAGAATACATGGATCTCTTTCGTTTCTTAAAAAAGGAAGTAAAAGGAGCCGACAAAGTGATTTTTTCGGCCCATTGCCATAACGACCTAGGACTTGCAGTTGCGAACTCTCTGGCAACCGTTCTTGCTGGTGGTCGTCAGATTGAATGTACCATCAACGGAATCGGAGAAAGAGCCGGAAACACAGCTATGGAAGAAGTGGTGATGGCTCTCAAAACAAGAAAAGATGCTTTTGGTGTGGAAACAAAAATTGATTCTACTCTCATCACTCGCGGCTCTCATTTGGTAAAAACCATCACAGGGATGGTGGTCCAACCTAACAAATCCATTGTGGGAGCCAATGCCTTTGCGCATGAATCTGGAATCCACCAAGATGGTGTGATTAAAAATAGACAAACCTATGAAATTATGACTCCAGAATCTGTGGGACTCAAATCCAATCGTATGGTGCTTGGACGCCATTCCGGAAGAGCAGGATTCAAAGACCGAGTCATTCGTATGGGTTTTGATCCCAAACCGGAAGAAATCGACAATGCATACAATCGTTTCCTAGAGATTGCTGATAAAAAAAAGGAAGTCTTTGATGAAGACATCGCGGCCCTTTTCCAAGCAGAGATCAGTAGATCCCAAGTGGATGAAAAATATCGCCTCCTTTCTTTTGAACAAAATACTGGTTCCAACCAAACTCCGAGTTCCAAAATTTCTTTGTTCATCAAAGGAGAGACCAAGGTCTCGGAAGCACACGGAGACGGTCCAGTCGATAGCATTTTCAAAGCAATTAATATGGCCACTGGTCTTTCCCCACTCCTCTCAAGACTTGTGATCTCACCTGTAACAGAAGGAACAGATGCCATGGCTGAAGCATCAGTCACGTTAGAAGACGGAGAACGTAGGGTGGTTGGAAAAGGGGATTCTACCGATATCATTGAAGCTTGTGCCAAAGCTTATATCAATGCTTTGAACCGGTTGTGATTCTATGAAAACAGAGACAAAACTTTTTTCAATCGAGTCCCTGGTTCGTAAGGAACTACTCACTTACAAACCTTATACACCAGGCGAACAACCAGGCCTGAGTACCACAACGATCAAACTCAATACGAACGAAAACCCTTACCCACCTTCTCCCAAAATCAAAGAAGCCGTAGACAAAGTTTTGGTGACGGGTGTTTTACGAAAGTATCCCAACTACCACGGAAGAAAACTTCAGGAACTCATAGCGAAAGACTACCATTTAGACCCAGATCAAATTTTAGTCACCAATGGATCTGATGAAGCCTTACGTTTGTTATTCCAAGCCCTCATTGGCCCAGGAGATGTGGTCGTTGCCCCAGACCCAACCTATTCCTTTTATCCGGTTCTTACCGAACAGATGATGGTGGGAGCTACTTACAAAGCCATTCCCCTTAAATCCGACTTACATTTTGATTTTGAATCCTTGGAAAAGGAACAAGGAAAACTACTTTGTTTTGCTCATCCCAATGCACCTACCGGTGTGGAAGAACCAAAAGAAAAACTCCTTAACTTGGTTAAAAATTTTCAAGGCATTGTTTTATCCGATGAAGCCTATATAGATTTCACAGAGCCGAACTCTAGTTTGATGCCTGAAATAGGAAACCATCCAAATCTAGTAGTTTCTCGTACCTTTTCTAAATCTTATGCTCTTGCTGGACTCCGTGTGGGTTATCTAGTAGGATCTCTTGAAGTGATCTCCTGGATCCGCAAACTCAAAGATTCTTATAATGTAGGAATTTTGGAGCAAGTGGTAGCCGAAACCTCCTATGCAGACAAAGAATACTTTTTGGAAAAACGTTCTCTCGTGATTTCAGAAAGGAAAAAACTAAAAAATGAATTGGAATCTCTTGGATTTACCATCCCCGATTCTTCTACCAATTTTTTGTTTTGCAAACCGAAATCGGGTGTTTCACCAGAGAGTTTGTATTTGCAATTGAAAGATAAAAACATCCTGATCCGATATTTTTCTACAGGGATTTCCAAAGACTATATTCGTATCACCATTGGAACTCTGGAAGAAAATGGGAAACTACTAGATACCATTCGTACGCTCATTTAAATAAAAAAACCGGCGCACCTTTTGTAGATGAGCCGGTCCGAAATTAAATTCTCTTTCGATTTACCAAACACCAAAGAGATTTTATTTTTGGATTTCGATTTTGGTTTTTTTAGGTTCCATTTTAGGAATGGTTAACTCTAAAATTCCATTTTTCATTTTGCCAGTGGCCTTATCTGAATGAATTGCTTTGCCAATGGTAAACTTGCGGTAGTAGTTTCCTTCCTTGTATTCCGCAAGTCGCACTTGGCCACGAGATTCTTCCACTGGAACAAATTTACCTTCCAAAATCAATTGGTCTTTTTCAATGGAAATGTCCACCGAGGATTGGTCCACTCCAGGCATTTCTATAAAGAACAGAATGGCTTCTTCTGTTTCCAACACATCAACGTTAGGTGAATAAACACGAGTAGTTAACTTTTGGTCTTTCCCTTCGACGGTCTCTGAAACGTTTCCATGATTTTCTTTTGTCAGTGTATTCATAACTTATCTCCTTACCCAAGTGTGATGGATACTTTTTTAGGTTTATCTTCTTCTCTACGAGGAAGATGGATGTTTAAAATTCCATTTGTGAATTTTGCAAGGACATGTTCCGAATCGACTCGAAACGGTAATTCTAAAGTCCTATGGAATTCTCCATTAAAAATCTCTCGGCGTAGGACTTCGGTTCCTTCGGCTAGTTCTTCTGATTTTTTCTTTCCGTGGATCGAAAGAAGATTGTCTTTTACGTTGATTTCGATTTGGTCTGGTTCGAGTCCAGGAAGTAAACAAGTCACTAGGGCCTCATCTTCCTTTGTATAAACGTTCACTGGAGGGAAATTGGACGAAGATCCAAATTGACTGTCTAAAATAGAACGAGTCAACTCATCGTTCAGTCTGTCAAAATCTCTCCAGAACTGATTTGCTTTGGTTTGTGGGTCTAGAATTCGGAACAACATGCTCATTCTCCTCTTTAGCACTCATTAATCACGACTGCTATTTTTATTAGCAATCTATACATTTGACTGCCAACTATCAAGAATGTTTTCTATTTTAGCCGTTTTTGGAAAAAAAATTTTGTCTCGTGCGCTAGGCCCAGTGATCCTGGAATCCAATGCCTATCCAAGACCACCTGAAAGAACTCGGTTTAGAAATTCCCCCTGTTCCAGCGGCCCTCGCTGCCTATATCCCTTCCAAAAGGTCGGGAAACCTGATTTTTACCTCCGGACAACTTCCGCTCGTGGGAGGAAAACTACGAAAAACGGGAAAGGTTGGAAAAGACCTAAGCATCGAGGAAGCCAAAGAAGAAGCCAAACAATGTGTTTTGAATGCTTTAGCGGCAACTCTACTTCATATAGATTCTTTAGACAAAATCAAATCCATAGTAAAACTTGGAGTTTTTGTTGCGGGAACACCTGAATTCACCGAACAACACTTAGTCGCCAATGGTGCCTCAGAACTTCTTGCAACCATTTTTGGTGAAAAGGGTAAACATGCTAGGTTTGCGATTGGAGTAAGTTCTCTTCCGCTTGATGCTGCTGTAGAATTGGAAATGGTTGCTGAAGTAGAATGACAAGTTCCCTTCTTTCTAAATTCTTTCTGATTGTTCAATTTTTAAAAGAATCTGTTTTCTTTGTTCCAGACCTAATTTTTGCTTGGTGGCACCTAACAAAAAAAATATTTTTAACACTTTACAGCTATTGGAATCATAAAATATTCTTTGATAAAATATTTTTTATCTTTTTATTCCTGCAACTTCTCTTTTCTGTTCTACCCTGGTTCTCATACCAAATTCGGTTTTTTGAAATTACGGAATCCATTTCCCTTGGTCCTAAGTTAAACTCAGTGTTTATTCTTCTCGCACTTCTCAATTTTTTCTTTTTGGGATTTTGGAAATCCTCTTGGACAAGGATTTGGTTTTTCGCAGGCCAAATGATATCGATTGTATTTGTGATTTGGGGATACTTGGACCCGAAACGTTATTTTTATGATTTTGTTAAACCAGAAGAAGTGGGACTGGGACTTCCCTTCTATTTATTCCTGGGATCATTACTCGGAGCCTTTGTCTTTGGATACCTTACCTTTAAAAGAGAGGACGAGGTTCTCGGTAGGATTTAAAACAGCTTAAAAAATGTTTATACTTTTTGATCTTATCACAATTTTTGTTAGCGCTAAACTAATTAATGATACGTTCTTAAGTTCCAGGAGATTCACAGAAGTTTTTTTTCTATTCTCTCTTATCTATATTTTACTAACGCAAGAGATTTTGTCTTTTTTCAATGCTTTAGATCAAACATTACTTCAATACTCGATTTCAATCATATTTTTTTCCTGTATGTTACCATTTAGAAAGAAAATGCGATTTTACTTTCCTAAATTTCCAAAAAGCTTTTTTCCGAGACTGGCAATCGCCATTTTTATTCTATTTTTGCTTCTTAATTTCTCTATAGTCTTAATCCTACCACCACATAACCATGATTCCGTTGCCTATCAGATTCCTCGCATCTTCAGATATTTATCGCAGGGAAACTTTGAGATATTTAGGACAAACTACTGGGCGCAAGTCACCCATCCCCATGGAGTTACAAGTTTGTATATTTGGCTCTGGAAAGGAACGGGGTATCTCCCGCTCCTACAAATTTTTAGCCTTTATTCATTTCTGGCTCTATCTATCTCTAGTTTTCATATTATGGAGTTAATTTCTCCTAATATTAATCTAAAATATTTTTCTTTAATTGCGAATCTCTTTATCGTTGAGACATTATTAATCTCAACGACGACACAGACCGATATCATTCAGACTGCAATAATTTTTAGCTCAATCAGTTTATGCCTTTTTGTGAAAAGACCAATGATTCATTGGAATGATTTAAGAATTGCTATCATTTTAGGAATTATGGTATTACTCCTTACGGCTATAAAAGAAACCTTTGCTCTTTATTCCTTATCCCTAATCCCATTTTTTTGGAAACATCTTTGGCCGAAAGGATTGCAGTTGGATTCCATAGGAATCAGCCTAAGAAATACATTGATTATTACCTCAATTGCTACATTTGGATTTTTTTTTGGCTATAAAGATAATCTTATACGCTACGGGTCTCCTTTCGGACCAACAAAAGTTCTTAAAGAACATACGGTCGTAAAAGATTCCATCTGGACCTCCGGTTTCGATAATTTAATCAGATTTACTTCAGACATCCTTACACTTGACGGTCTTCCCCCGCAAGTTTTCAAAGAAACAAATCGTGATATAAAGAGAATCACTTCTAGTATTTTTGAATCTATCTCAAATCATTACGTTTTACAAAGGAATTTGAGGGCTGAATTTAACAAAGAAAGAGAACAAAGAATTCATGAAGATTTTTCTTATGGTGGAATTTGGGGAATAATAATATTTCTATCATCATTTCTTTTACTTATCAAAAGGCCTTCCCGGTTTCCTAAAACTGCAACATTATTTCTTTATTCCGCCATTCTTTATTTTATTACCAACGCCTTTATCGGTCCTTATGACCCGTGGAGAGGAAGATATTTTGCAGGAATGTTTTCGCTCCTAATGATACCGGTTTCATTTTTTTTGTTTCGAACGGATAAAAGAGCAATTCTTTTAACCATCACCACTCTAACACTAACGATTGCTAGCTTGTATGTTATAAACAAACGGGAAGGAAGGGAGTATCTAGGACAAGACTCTGCTTTTCGAAATTCCTTCAATAGTAATTCCTATGCGAACGATCCCGATTACAAATTAATTGCTGATTCGGTTTATGAAAAAATTGAAGCGAAAGAAAAACAGATATCTATTGGTATTTGTATTCCAGAAGATACACCTTCCCTTTTTCTTTATAAATACGATGGCTTTCTAGAAAATAAAGTGATTACAATTTTTGATTTTGAAGAGGGACTTTCACCACATCTATTAAAATCAGTTGATTACATTTTCTTCCACGAAAAATACTTAGAGAAAAAACCTTCGGATTTTGTACTAAAAAGAGGATTCTATTTAAGAAAAACTAGCACAAAATAAATCCTCTCTTTTACAGACCATCTCCTATGTATCCAAAAGAATAATTTCAAGAACGGCTTTCCCATCTTTTTCAATCACATCTACGAGATAACGAGTTCCCTTATCTTTTTGGAAAAGGATTTTTTTAGAGAGAGGTTTTCCAATCTCTGCATTTAAAATCCTTTGGATAGGCCTTGCCCCCATTGTTTTGTCATAACCTGTTTCTGCCAAATGCCGCACGGCTTTCTCTGACAATTCCAAATGGATTCCCTTTTCATTTGCTTTGGCCTGCAAAGTGCGAAACATTCGTTTGACCACGAGCTCCACTACCGGAATAGAAAGAGCTCCAAATTCGACAACGGCGGTAAGTCGGTTTCGAAACTCAGGAGTGAATGTCCGCTCTATGGCTTTTAAGGAACGATCATCATAACGGTCAGAATCAAAACCTAGAAGGGGTTTGGAACTTTCCTGAGCACCCGTATTTGTGGTTAAGATCAGAATTACATTGCGAAAATCCGCTTTTTTACCAGTGCTATCGGTGAGTGTAGCATGGTCCATTACCTGCAACAAAATATTATAAATATCTTCATGTGCCTTCTCGATCTCATCGAATAACAACACGCAGTGTGGATTTTTAGCTATGGCATCTGTCAGTTGACCACCTTGGTCATAACCCACATATCCCGGAGGACTTCCAATCAAACGTGATACGGAATGTTTTTCCATATATTCACTCATATCAAAACGCAGAAACTCCACTCCCATTTTTTCTGCCAAAGTTTTTGCCACTTCTGTTTTACCAACACCAGTCGGACCAACAAAAAGGAAACTACCAATTGGTTTTCCTTCGTCACTGAGACCAGAACGAGAATAATGGATCGCATCTACTACTTGTTCGATGGCATGATCCTGTCCAAAGACAATGGATTTGATTTCAGAATCTAGATTTTCTAATTTCTTTTTATCATCTGCTTTGACAGTTTTTTCTGGAATTTTGGCAATTTTGGCCACAAGGGATTCAATTTCTAAAATCCCTACTTGTTTTTTTGCCTTTTCTTTTTTCTCATCACGTAACTTTACAAAGGCGCCAGATTCATCCATTAAATCAATGGCTTTGTCTGGTAAAAAACGATCTCTAAGATGTAAACTGGATAAATCCACACAAGCTTCGATGGCTTTGACACTGTATGTCACTCCGTGAAAAGATTCATATTTAGGTTTAAGTCCTTTTAAGATTTCGATCGCATCTTCTCGGGAAGGTTCAGTCACTTCAATCTTTTGAAACCTACGAGAGAGTGCATGGTCCTTTTCAAAAATAGATTTATATTCTTTGTATGTTGTGGTGCCAATGCATTTGAGTTCTCCATTGGCAAGGGCAGGTTTCATCAAATTGGAGGCATCCAAACTTCCACCGGAGACTGCACCGGCTCCCACAATGGTATGGATTTCATCCACAAAGATGATTCGTTCCGGTTTACCAACTACTTCTTGTAAGATGGCTTTTAGACGTTCTTCAAATTCCCCACGAAATTTGGTTCCTGCCATCACAAGTCCCATATCAAGTGAATATATTTCTAGATTGAGTAAACTTTTGGGAACAAGACCCTTTACCACTCGTTCGGCAATCCCTTCCACAATGGAAGTTTTTCCCACTCCCGCTTCCCCTACAAAAATAGGATTATTTTTACGACGACGAGATAAAATATGAATAGTTCTTTCGATTTCCACTTCCCGACCAATACAAGGATCTAATTTTCCTAACCTGGCCCTTTCTGTTAAATTGACACAAAACTTTTCCAGTGCGGATTTACGGGAGCCTGTCTCTCCTTCTTCTGGTTCAATTTCTTCTGAAAAATTAAGTTCTTCTGGTTCCGATTCTTTTTTGATTCCATGCGAGATGTATTTAATCACATCCAGACGGTTGACTTCTTGTTTGGCCAATAGATAAAAGGCTTGGCTATCTTCTTCTCGAAAAAGGGCCACAAGTACATTGTTTCCATCCACTTCTTCTTTTCCCGAATTTTGGACATGGAAGGCTGCAAACTGTATGACAAACTGCACTCCAACAGTGTATTTTGGTTGGATTTTTAAATTAGGAACGGCAATGGTAGAAAGGTCTTCTTCAAAGTATTCAGTGAGATCCTTACGGAGCAGATCCAAATCACATCCGACATGAATCAAAACATCTTTTGTTTTTTCATTGTATGTCAAACCATATAACAAATGCTCTAATGTTATAAATTCGTGATGGTATTTACTTGCTTCATTCCCCGCAAGCTCTAAGGTTTTTTCTAAATCAAGGGAAAGGTTCATTCGTCCTCCTCTTTTGCCAATTGGCATTGTAATGGATGCCCTGCGTCGTCCGCAAGTTTATGTACTTCCGCTACCTTTGTTCTTGCGATGTCCAAAGAATACACCCCACAAACGGCCGACCCAGAAGTATGAGCCTTCCACATTATTTGACGAGATTCTTCCATAGATTTCCGAAAGACATTGGCAAGTACATAGACCACAAATTCCTGCGGGGTGTAGTCATCGTTAATGAGAATCACTTTATACCGGTCAGGTTTTTTTAATTTCTTTTTCTGTTTTTCTCTTTCGAGAAGTTCCACGTTCATATCGGTATAAGATTTGCGTTTTGGATCTGACACTTAAGTTCCCTCCCGAAGCGATTTGATAGGAGACTGTGAATTATAAGCGGAAATATTTTCTCTTTCCATTACAATCTCTCGTTCCAAATAGGATTCAATGGCCGCTCTGCCCTGTTCATTATAAATATGGTGCAAACTATACATGGGAACCGCTTCGTAACCTCTTAAGAATTTATGTTCCCCTTGGGCACCCGCCTCCACTCGTTCCATTTTATGTTCAATTGCAAAATCAATCAATCGGTAATAACAGCATTCAAAGTGTAAATTGGGAACATGTTCCAAAGCTCCCCAATACCTACCAAATAAAAATCCGTCTCGAAACACATTCCAACTTCCACCTACTGGTTTCCCGGAAGGGTCGCTTGCCAAAACAAGAACCAAACGATGGCGAAATCTCCGATGCATTTCCAAAAAGAACTTTCGGTTCAAATAGGCTTGGCCCCATTTTTTTGAATGTGTATCCTGATAAAACGTAAAAAATATATGAGCATGGTCCTCGGTAATCTGGTCACCGGTAAGGGTTTGGATTACCAGACCCGATTCAGAAATTTTTCTTCGTTCTTGGCGTATGGTTTTTCTACGATCTTTGACAAGAGTGGATAAAAACTCTTCAAAATTCGCAAAACCTTTGTTAAACCAGTGGTATTGGTGAGAAAGTCTTGGAGCAAAAGAATTTTGGATGCCTAACTTCTGTTCGTTTTCTTTACAAAACAAAATATGAACAGAAG
Source organism: Leptospira bourretii (assembly GCF_004770145.1). Taxonomy (NCBI): domain Bacteria; kingdom Pseudomonadati; phylum Spirochaetota; class Leptospiria; order Leptospirales; family Leptospiraceae; genus Leptospira; species Leptospira bourretii. Next base: position 181,277 of record NZ_RQFW01000019.1, read on the forward strand.
AAGTTTCTTTTTCCTTTCCAAATTGAATCAGCCTTTGCAAAAGTAAAGATCCAAGAGAATCTTTTTCCGTATCGCTTAAATCGGCAGAAAATAAAATTCGATTCCCCGTCACAGGTGTGAAAGGAACGGCCACCGTCAATTTTGGGTAATAAGGAATTCCTGCTCTGTGAAACGCATTGGCCCATTGGAAATCAAAAATATATTCGCCATACGAATCACTGCGAAGGTAAGCAGTAAGGACAGCTTTTAAAATTCCCTCTTTTCTGGCAGAAACAAGGACTGGGATCCAATCCCCATTTCCGATACACCCAGCATTTTCTAACCCGGAAAGAAATTCGTATTCTTGAAAAACGGAATCTGGTGGTACTAAAAGATTCCATTCCTCTTCCGTAAAGTCCCGAAAACTTTCGGAAATTTTTATCTCAAACGTTTCATTCAATGTAAATCTTAGACTCTAACTCACAACATCTTGTTTGTTTTGTTTTTTCCGAATGTGGTCAAGAAGCCTCTGCAAACTCGGATTTTCTGGGTCCAATTCCAAAGCAGAACTAAGGATATTTTCTGCCCGAGAAAAGTTTTTATCAGCCAAATAAGTCTGCCCTAAATTGATCAAATTTTTGACATGGTTGGGATCACGAAGGCGAACCCTTTCCCCAAAATCAATGGCAGTTTTGATATCGGCCACCTTCCTTGCACAAAATGCAGTGATGTACATAATCTCCGTATCCATTGGTTTTAACAAACTATAGTCTTTTGCCATTTTTTTGGCGTTTCCATAGTCTTTGAGTTTTAAATAGAGTTGGATGAATTTCTTTTTGATTTCAGGAATGTTCTCTTCCAAAGAATTGGCTTTTTCTAAATACGAAACTGCTTCTTGGAGATCAGAAGATTCACTCGCTTCTTTTGCTTTGTGGAGTAAGGATTGAATTTCTTTTAGTTTTTCTTTTTCAATTTTATAACGTTCTTTTTCTTCAATAAAAGAAACTCTTAAAAGTGATAAATCGTCTGTAAGGCTACCGTATTGGCGCAGTTCTTCATAAATCCGGTCCAAATCTCCTTTTCCCGATTCCACAACTCGAAGAAAAAGCCTTTCGTCTTCATTGATGACTCGTTTCCCATCTTCGGTATGTGAGATGAGTAGATCATCTCGACCGTCAGATCCAGCCAGTAGAACATCTCCTGCTTCCAACTGAAAGGTTTTGATATATAAATTTCCTTGGACTCCGGATGTTCCGAGTTTTCGAAACATCAGTTCGTTTTCGATAAAACTGGCAATTCCATCTCGGTACAAAACCATCCAAGGATGTTCTGCATTAATAAAATACAAAAGACCTGTTTCATTATCGATGAGTCCAAGAACCAATGAAACAAGCATGGAACCGTCAAAACCTTCAAAGATTTTATGAAGTTCTAAAAAGGTATTTTTGATCCAACGTTCCGGATATGTATTGCGAGCCTCACTTAAAAGTTGAGTTCTTGTAATGATTGATTCAAAAACAGAACCAAGAACAAGCGCACCTCCGGCACCCTGCATGGACTTACCCATGGCATCAGCATTTAAAAACACAGTGTAGGAACGATTGTTTAAAAAAATCTGATTGGCAATATTCAAATCCCCACCGATTTCTTTTTCATATTGGCGGAAGGTAAATTTTTTCTTTTGTTCCAGTAAAAAATCAACCTGGACATTATCATGATTCGCATTATTTGCATTAAACGGCTGCAAAAGAAGCGATGTTAAAAAATAATCTCCATCCTGTTGGTGTTTGAGAGATTGTACCTCTTTTAAAGAATTCTCCAACTCCTTAGTGCGTTCCTGCACCTTTACTTCCAATTGGTCAGCATATTGTTCCAACTTTTTTCTAGCTGCTTGGATGGAACGCACCATTCTGTTGAATGATCTTGCCATAAATCCAATGTCATCTTCCACATGAACTGTCAGTCGATGTTCTAAGTTTCCGGAGTTTACCTCTGTCAAACCTTCGATGATTTGTTCAATTGGCCTTAAGAGTGCAATTAGGAAAAACAATCTATATCCAAATATGACGAGCACCGCAAGAGACAAAACACCAATGATCCAAGGGAGTGTGACTTCTTCCTGGAATTCCCGGTAATCCAAATAAGGATAACCCACTTCATGGATAAGTCCTTTCTCTTTATCCACCACAAGATAACTTACATAAAACGAATACTCAGGATTGTTTTCGGCAAATTTAACCCGACCCCGGTAATTTCTGTCTCCATGATTCGGCATAGGGGAAAACATCTGATCAAGGACTTCGAATTTTTTTTCTTCAGAAATGTCCGTCTCTAAAACCGTACGCGCTGCCCCATAAAAACCGGAAAGTGGACCATCTTTTTTGAAAACCAATGAAATCGCCCCTTCGGAAAAATTTTTCACGGGGATTTCTCTTAATTTATTTCTAGTGTACAGGATTTTACGTTTTTCAGATTCCAATTCTTGGATGAGAAGTTCCGGGGATGTCACTTGGTCCAATGACAAAAGTCGTTTGATCTCAGCCGCATAACCTTTGCTTGACTCTGGTAACTTTGAAAACAGACGACTTGTTTTTTCTTTCCAATCAGAACTTTGTTTGTAAGAAAGAATGGTTTCCAATGCCCAGGAATTCCAATATTCTGATTCGTAACTCGCAGGTTCCACAGAAGTTTCTTCGATTCCTTTTTTACGAACAAACTCTTTCTCGTTAATATCATAAGTATAATGAAAACTGGGAACTTGGTCCGTATCGATCCCTGCAATATAATTTTTGGCTCTTGCCGTATGAACCATATCATAGTTTGATTCAGACTGTTGGATGACAGAATAAGCAACAAGTTGTAGCACAAGTAAAAATGATGCGAGAGAAATTCCGATAATTCGCGAGATAATCGTAGTTTTGTCTTTTGTATTATTGATATAAACTACATTGGCAACAAACAAACCAACTACCAAAACTAAATCCGTAATGGTTTGGTAAAGTCCGCGGCCAATGGCTCCATCCCTTGATTGTGCATTCATAATTCCTGGTAGGATGGTCACAAGGATAAATGCGATGAGAATGCTTGCTGATGCAAACCTCGACTCTCTTGGCATTTTGAATATCTGCACAATGGCAACGAGAGAAAAAGTAACAAAAAAAATCAGAACGATGATTGCATATGCTTTGTAAAAAACAGGAACAGGAAAATCCCAATAATGACCACTAAAGAAAAACAACCTACCAGCCGTTAGGCTAATATATACAAAGTAACCAGTTACAGTCACAACGACAAAGTTCATGACCCTAAAGAGGTATTTTTTTAATCGGGGGAAATAAACTTCTGGGTAACTTAGAAAAAAGCTGGTTAGGTATGTCGCTCCAGCCATAGCACCTATGATGACGAGCCATCGAAGATAAGCGGACGAAGGACCCATAAAAGAAAAATTAATGAGATACCCAAAATGAAACAGGCCAAGCCAGAGCGTACCCATTCCCAATTGATAGGTAGCTTCCGATTTTTCTTTCACCGTCAAAAAAAATTGTGCATTGTAAAAAGTAAAAATAACACCGACGAGCGAGCCGAATGTATAAAAATCAAACGCTATATTTCCCCAAGAGTTCATGGGTGAAAACCCTAACAGAAGATCAAATCATGTCAACTTTGTATTTCTTTTCTTCCTAATTTGGTATAGAAAGTACAAAAATAAACAAATGAGAACTATTCCAATGGTTTGATTGTAGTATGATAACATAACAACGATTTGGTTCCAATTAGATCCAAGCAGGGAACCCCCAGAAAGTAAGAGCCCACACCAAATCGAAATAGCCAAAGAATACAGAAGGACAAATTTAATGACGTTCATTTTGGACATACCCGCAACAATGGAGACAAAAAACCGAATCCCTGCCGAAAAACGCGACAAGAGGACAACAATCACTTCGTGTTTTCGAAACCAAATAAGAGTCTTATGTAAATTTTCTTCTTGGTAAAGTGCGGCCAAAAAAGGAAACTTAGATCGTTTTAGAAATTGTAAGATCCTTTCCCCAAAAAAATACATGGCCAGGGCTCCCAGAAGGTTTCCCAAGTAGGTTGCCCAGATGATCGATGATAAGGAAAGTGAAGAGCCGGGACTTGAAGATAAAAACCCAGAAAAGACTGTGACCGTATCCCCTGGCCAAGGGGGAAAAATATTTTCCAGAAAGTTAGAAAAACAAAAAAAGGCCCAAAGTACACCAGGGGGCAATGCAAGGATCTGATTCAAAAACGCATCAAATTCTAAGAAATCCAGCACAAAAGAAGAGGATATGTTTCCAAACCAGATGGCAACAAAGATTTAAAAAAATGAATGGAAGGAATCACTAGTTTCACATTTGCTTTCCCTAATGCTTCGATTTTTGCCTATTTTACTTCTTCTTCTCTGGGAATGTCGCCCGGTTCCTCAAACCGAAATCTATCGATTTGATCAAATCGTTGTGACAAAATACCCGATGAATGCTCCGCCAGCATTTCCTCAGTCCTTTTTTCCTGAAAAAGCGCAATTACTCCAATCCAGCGAATTCAAAACAAGTCATATCCATACAAAGGAAGCAAGTTTACTTTTGGAATCAGAAGAAAGTTTGGAGATGATTCTAAAAAGAATCGAAACAAGAGCCGCACAAGGTGATTGGAAACTCATCGAAAAAAATGAAAAAAATGGAGAAGTTTCTTATTTACTAGAAGGTTTTATTAAAAAATCCCTTTCCATCATTGTTTCGACTTCAGGAACAAATACAAATTACATTCGATTTTATTTCAGAAAACATTCTAGTTATTAAAAATGAATTGGATTAAAAATAAAAATGAAACAATCGTATACCTACTACTCGGTGCGATTTTTTTAGGAACCTGTCTTACATTATTTTTTGTTTTTAAACCCTTCCTTTGGGCGAGTTTCCTTGCCTTATTATTTTACCTCACCACAAGGAAAACTCATAAAAAACTAAAGAATCTTTTAGGTGTTAAGTTTCATGGATTGTCTCCCTATATCATGGTCATCCTGATGCTTGCGGGAGTATTCATCCCTTCCTATCTCATTCTCTCTACTTTGATAAGAGAATCATTAAACTTAGTCAGTTATATTAGAAACCAACTCACTGAAGAATCAATCGTTGCATTGTTACTCAATAGTCCGATGTTGACAGATTTTTTTACTGAAAATGAATTCTTTTGGATTAAACTACCTCTGATGTACCGCGAGTATGTGGGCCAACATATGGATATTCTAAACTTAGATTCCATTTATAGTTTATTAAAAAACTCTTCTGGTTTTTTACTTGGTTCATTTGAAGTACCTGGTGCCATCATCTTCAATGCATTTTTTACGTTTATTCTACTTTTCTTTTTATACAAAGAAGGAAGTAGGATGGAACATGGACTTTTTGTTTTGTTACCGTTCCCAACGGAAATAGAAGAGAGACTAGGTAGAAGAATAGAAGAAGCCATTCGTACGGTAATGATGGGGAACCTTTTTATTTCCTTGTTACAAGGTGCTCTAATCTATGTTTTGTTACTCTTTACTTCTGTTTCAAATAAGTTTTTACTTTCTAGTATTGCTACGATTTTTTCATTAATCCCCGTTGTCGGAACATCTGTTGTATGGTTACCGATTGGACTTTATATCGGTTTAGTCCAAGAGAATTGGACAGGCAGTATTCTTTTTATGATCGCAGGTGGAGCAAGTTATTTGATTTTAGAAAACTTAGTGAAACCAAAAATTTTAGACAAAAAACTAAAAACGCATCCATTTTTAATTTTTCTCTCTCTTATTGGCGGTTTACAAGAGTTTGGTGTTGCAGGAATTATCATTGGACCAATGGCTTTAACCCTTGTCATCATCCTATGGGATTTTTGGAAAATTTTTAGAGAAACTCGTTTTCAGACCACGTAAATGGAAACAGTAGATTCATCGCTCAGTGTCAGTGAAGTCAATCGGCTGATCAAAGCCAAACTTCAAGATTCTCCTGAATTCAAAAATATTTGGATTCGGGGAGAAATCTCAAATCATTCCCAAACCAATAGTTCGGGGCATATGTATTTCTCTCTGAAAGATACGGCTAGTGTCATCAAATGTGCCTTCTTTTCCTTCCAGGCAAAAAACTATAAAGGAACACCTCTTCGCAATGGAATGGAGATTTTGGTTTATGGTTCTGTTTCTGTGTATGAACCAGGCGGATATTATAGCATTACCGTGCAAAAAGTAGAAGAAATCGGTGAAGGGGATATCCTCTTAAAAATTGAGAAACTGAAAAAAAGCCTACATGAAAAAGGAATTTTTGATCTAACTCACAAACGCCCTCTTCCAAAATTTCCGAAACGTTTAGGCATTGTCACTTCTCCCAAAGGGGCTGCCGTTGAAGACATCATTCGGATTGCTACAGACCTCAATCCTTCCATTCAAATTTTAGTTTCACCATGTCTTGTCCAAGGTGATGGGGCAGAAAGTTCCATCATAGAAGCCATAAGAGAAATCAATGATCCGAAATGGGAAGTGGATGTCATCATTGCAGGCCGAGGCGGTGGATCCTTTGAAGATCTTATGGCCTTCAACCAAGAAGCAGTGGTCATGGCGTATTACAATTCTCGAATTCCAATTATCTCAGCTGTGGGTCATGAAATTGACAGGGTACTCACAGACTTAGCAGCGGATGCAACAACTCCTACTCCCACGGCTGCTGCAAAACTAGCCATCCCCAATGTTTCAGATACCCTTATCCGTTTGGATGAAATGGAAGAGAGACTGAAAGCAGCGCTTAATGGTGTTGTGCGTTTGGGAAAAGAAAAATGGGCAGGGATCATAGGAAGGTCAGTATTTCAAAATCCGAAAACTCTCTTAGAGGTAAGATCCACGACTCTTGATGAACTCATGACAAAAATTTCCCTCCTTGGGAAAAACTATTTGGTACGCAAACAAAGTGAATTTCAAAAGTTTGATACCTTAACACAGAACTGGAAATCTTATTTAGAACGAATTCAAAATAAATTTACCCTCGCAGAACAACGATTAATTCATTTTTCACCTCTTGGAACTTTACAAAGAGGTTACTCTGTGGTTCGAAATAAGGACAAACAAGTTATATCCTCCATTCATAAAATCAAAGAAAATGAGAGTTTAGAAGTTTTTCTTTCTGATGGAAAACTTCTTGTAGAAGTAAAAGAAAAAATATAGGAATTCAAAATGGTTGAGAAAAAAACAGTTAGCTTTGAAGAAGCACTTCGTGAATTAGAAGACATTGCCGAAAAATTAGAACGAGGAACTCTTTCTTTAGAAGAATCCATCAAAGCCTATGAAAGAGGAATGGAACTAAAAAAAGTTTGTTCAGAAAGATTAGTCGATGCAGAAGCAAAAATTGAATTTTTATCGAAGGCTCCCAGTGGTGAAATTGTAAAATCATCAGTGAAAAAAAAGAAAGATGAAAGTCCTTCGAAACCAGTGGAAGAAGATTTATTTTAAAAAATGAATTTCCAAGCTGCATTTATCATAGGTTACCTTTTCATTACGATTGCAATTGGAATTTATGCGGCAAAAAAAGTAAAAAATTCCAAAGACTTTATTTTAGCCGGTAGAAGTTTACCCCTCCCCATCTCCACTGCAGCTTTATTTGCCACTTGGTTTGGAAGTGAAACCATTCTTGGTTCCTCCGTAGAATTTGCAAAGGGGGGATTTTTAGCAGTCATCCAAGATCCGTTTGGTGGAGCCCTTTGTCTTTTTTTACTTGGACTCGTTTTTGCTAAGTATCTTTATCGAATGCAAATCCTTACCTTTGGTGACTTCTACAGAAACCGGTATGGAAAAAAGATGGAGTTTATCGCCGGGATCTGCCTTATCTTTTCCTATTTTGGTTGGGTCGCGGCACAATTTGTGGCTCTCGGAATAATGGTTCAAATTTTATTTGGAATCAACCAATTCACTGCCATAGTCATCGGAGCCTGCCTCGTTGTTTTTTATACTTATTTAGGAGGAATGTGGTCTGTTTCTTTAACAGATTTTTTCCAATCCATTTCCATCATAGTGGGCCTTGTCATCGTATTATTTGAGTTAAATGAAATAAAGCCTATATGGACATCTATCCAAGAAAAACCTGATGGATTCTTTCGTTTTTTTCCTGAATCCAATTTCCATGCTTGGACTTTGTATTTATCTGCTTGGATGGTTGTTGGTTTTGGATCTTTGCCCCAACAGGATATATTCCAAAGGGTCATGTCTGCTAAATCCGAAAAAGTGGCAATTCGTGCCTCTTATCTCTCTTCTGTTTTTTATTTACTTTTTGCTCTCATCCCCCTGTTTTTAGGACTCCATGCCAAAAGCCTGATCCCAAATTTTGATTTAAATTCCGAAACAGGACAACTTCTGATCCCGACGATGATTTCCAAGTTTTCCAGTCCTTGGATTCAAGTTTTATTTTTTTCTGCACTGATCTCTGCCATTCTTTCGACAGCATCTGGAGCCATCCTTGCTCCATCTTCTATATTATCTGAGAATATTCTAAAATACGCATTCAAGGATATGGACGATAAAAAACTCCTTTTGCTTTCGAGAACTTCGGTCCTAATCATTGCCGGAATTTCATTTTTACTGGCAGTGGGAAAACCTTCGATTTATGCTCTTGTGGAAGACTCAGGTGGGATCTCTCTTGTGACTTTATTTATCCCGATGGTATTTGGACTGATGAGCCAAAAGGCCGATGAAAGATCTGCGCTTTTTTCTTTACTCGTGGGGATTGTCACCTGGCTTATTTTGGAGGTTTACGGTGACGATATGACAAGCCATTTTTATGGAACCATAGCAAGCCTTATCGCCATCTTAATTGGGATGTATTTTTTTCCTAAGAAAGGGCAATCCTTAGAAGCCAAGTAAATACTTCTTTCATCTCGATCCCGAGTGCTTTTGCTTGTTGGGGGATGAGACTTGTTCCCGTCATTCCAGGAAGTGTATTGGTTTCTAAAACATAAGGAATTCCTTCGCTAATGATAAAATCCGTTCGTGAATACCCTTTGCAGCCCAAGATTTCATGGCATTTCAAAGTATAGTCTTGTAATTTTTTTGTGATTTCATCTCCGACTGGTGCAGGAGTGATCTCTTCACTTCCTCCCTTTGTGTATTTGGCTTCAAAGTCAAAAAATTCTGATTTGGGTCGAATCTCTGTTGGCACTAAGGGAAAAGGAATTCGTTTTTCGCCTTCAAAACGTTCCAGAACTCCAATGGAGACTTCTGTTCCAGATATCAATTTCTGGATCAGGACTCGGTCTTCCGAAACAAAAATTTTATCGATAAGAACCATTGCCTCTTCGGGAGTTTTTGCCATTCCCGTATTGACACTAGAACCACCAAGCGTTGGTTTGATGAAAACGGGAAACGGGAAAGGAAGATTTAAAACTGTTTTTCTCGCATCTGATTTTCCTTTTTCTAAATCCACAAAAGGAGCCACAGGAATTCCAACGGTTTGGAATAAAAGATTCGCCCGATATTTATCCATAGCAAGAGCAGAAGCCAAAACCCCTGATCCTGTATGAGGAATTTCTAATACATCTAAAAAACCCTGGATCCTACCATCTTCGCCAGCTCCCCCGTGTAACCCCAAAAAGGCGGCCTGAAATCCATGTTCCAATAAACCGGCACCGGAAGACGGTTTTGTCATCCCATTGACAGAAGAAAATTCGTTCAAAAACTCAGTTTCCGATTTGCCAGAGGGATCAGGATACTGAGGATCTTTTCCCTCTGGAATCCAAAATTTTCCCGATTGGTCGATATAAACCGGACAAACTTGGTATTTTTCCCGATCAATTGTATTGAAAATGAAATAAGAAGAACGAATGGAGATAATATGTTCCCCGGAGATACCCCCGAAAAGCAGTGCGATTTTTGTTTGGGTCATGAAATCACTTGATTCCTTTTATAGAAACTTGAAGATATTGAAATTACGTGGATTCCCGCTTTAAAATTCAATTCGGAATTGTTTTTTGTCTCTTCTTTCTCAGTTCCTCGATTTTTGCCAAACTACCCAATTCCTTTACAGAAGATATCAAGTCTGATTACCACCAATTTTGGTTTTTATATGAATCTGAAGAACGGGGCAGGCAAAGTTATTTAGCCTTTCGTCCGTTTTACATGGGTTTCCAAGATAAAACCTATGCCTTTCGTTTTAAAAGTTATCTCTCCCCTATCTATTACAAAGAAGAAACCAACTACTGGTATACCTGGTCCTCTTTGTTTTTCTTCAGTGGAACAGGATTCAAACATGAAGAAGGTGACGATGATGAGGACATCCTCTTCACTCCTCTTTTGATTTGGGGGAAAGGTGAATCACAAAGAGAAAACTATTTTAGTGTGTTTCCCCTCTATGGAAAAATTAGAAACAAACTTTCCTACCAAGAACTAAGTTATGTTCTGTTTCCAGTTTACTCCGAATGGAAGTATAAAACCTATGAAGCAAAATCCATCTTTTGGCCCTTGGTGATGTGGGGCGGATCGGAAACAAGAAGTGACATTCGTATTTTCCCGATTTATTCAAAGAAGGAAAACGAAGGAAAATACAAACGACAGTCCTTTCTTTGGCCTTTTTTCCAATGGGGAGAAGAAAGATTGGATAAAAAAGAACCAACCACGTATTCTATTTTTTTCCCTCTTTATAACAGTAAGGATTCTAGAGATGGGAATATGAAAAGTAGAGCCTACCTTTGGTTTCCTATTTTGAATTCTTTATTCTCTTATGGCTATGACAAAAAAACAGGACAAACCAACTACACTGCTCTTTTTATTTTTTTTCAATATACCACTTCCATAAAAAAAGATACGGAAAAACTTGTATTTTTTCCTTTTTATGGATATTCTTATTTTGCCAATAAAGAAGCGGAGTTTATAACACCATTTTACATTCGTTTGTCGCAAAATACCTCACACTTAAAAGCTACTTCTCATTTTTTATTACCTTTTTATTCCCATATGAAAAGTGAATATGTCCAAACAGGAAGGGAAGATTATTACTGGAAACTTTGGCCCCTATTCCGGTATCATAAAGATGCCGATGGGAATTTTGGATGGAATACCCTAGCCATTATTCCAGTTCGCTTTGAAGTGATGGAGGATGTTTGGGAACCTATCTTCTCTCTCATCGAATACAAAAGATCGTCCAATGGAGAGAAACGTTTGCATTTAATCACAAGGCTTTACTCGCATCGTTGGACAGAGGATGAAACACATATCCATATTCCCTTACTCGTAGAGTATTCCAAATCACCGACGGGGTTCCGTTATGATTTTGTTTACGGATTATTTGGAATTGATACCCGAGATACAAAAAATAAATTCAAACTCCTCTGGTGGGAACTATGAAACGCCTATATTCCAAAACCTTGGAACCTTTTCTTTATGCCGTTGGTTACACTGTCCTTCTTCTCTTTCGTGCCATAGGACAATCTCACCATCTTTATTTCAAAAGAAAAGAGATCTTAGAACAAATGTTTATCGCTGGAGTTGGTTCTTTGTTTGTTGTCTCCATTGTTTCTGTTTTCACAGGAATGATCCTTGGACTAAATACCGGCCTTGGACTTCGCGACTTTGGAGCCGAAGGTCAAATTGGACTTTTGCTCACCATCACCCTCACTCGTGAGATGTCCCCATTTATGACTTCTCTCATCTTGGCAGCATCTGTTGGTTCGGCGATGGCTGCTGAAATCGGCACCATGAAAGTTTCGGAAGAAATTGATGCTTTGGAAGTGATGTCCATTAGTCCAATCAGGTATCTTGTACTCCCAAGGATAGTTGGATTCTCCTTGATGGTTCCTGTTTTATGTGTGTATTCAGCTGCATTAGGAATCTTAGGTGGTGGAATTGTAGGACATTTTCAACTGGGAATCGATATGATCAGTTATTTCCAAGATGTGTATTACAGAATCTCCTCTGTTCCTGGACTAAAAGATTTATATGTGGGTCTTCTCAAAGGTTATGTATTTGGTCTTTCCATCTCTACCATATCCTGTAGCCAAGGACTTAGGACAGAAGGTGGGGCCATTGGTGTGGGCCAAACCACAAGAAAGGCTGTGGTCACATCTTTTCTTATGGTCATTTTTTCTGGTTATGTGCTCACCGCTCTATTCTATAAATGAAGGAAATGATGGAACCCTTTGCCATTGAAATGAAAAACGTCCATAAAGCTTTCGGAAAACGAAAGATCTTACAAGGAATGAACCTAACCGTCAAACAAGGCGAGACGATGGTCATCCTTGGGCCTTCGGGAACGGGAAAATCAGTGAGTCTCAAACATATCACGGGACTCCTTGATCCAGACGAAGGAGATTGTCAGATTTTTGGTGAGTCCATTGTCAACGCCAGTGAGAAAAAAAGGGAAGAACTTAGATCCAAACTAGGAGTGTTATTCCAATCAGGTGCACTCATCAACTGGCTTACTGTTTATGAGAATGTAGCCCTTCCCTTGCGAGAACATAAAATTGCCTCTGGGGAAGAACTGGATCGTATTGTCATGGAAAAGTTAAAATGGCTCGATTTAGTTCCCGCCAAAGATACCTTACCCAGTAATATTTCCGGGGGGATGAAAAAACGTGTGGGTCTTGCACGAGCTCTCACTTCTCAACCTAAAATCGTGTTATACGATGAGCCTACTTCTGGTCTTGACCCGGTGATGTCCAATGTCATCAATGATTTAGTCATTCGTTTGCAAAAGGAATTAGGTCTAACATCTATAGTAGTGACTCACGATATGAATTCCGCTTACAGAATTGCCGATCGTATCAGTTTTCTTTATGAAGGTAAGGTACAATTTTGCGGAACCTCAGAGGAAATCCAAAAATCAACAAATCCAGTTATCCAACAGTTCATTCACGGCAATACCGTTGGCCCGATGATTCTGGATCATTCCGAATTAAAAAAAGGAAAATCCAATTGACTTTGCCCATCACTTTAGGAGAAATTTAGGGAATGCCTACCGTAGGTCGCGCTCTCATTGTCGGTCTTCTTTTTATCTTTTCACTAGTAGCTGTGGGTTATTTTACCATTGTCACAGAAGGTGGCCCTTTTCAAAAATCAGGATACCAGCTCCCCGTTTATTTTCCCGATGCAGAGGGAATCAAAATTGGGAACAAAGTCACCATCCACGGGGTACCTTTTGGTTATGTTTCCAAAATCCGATTGGTGCAAATTGATGAATATGGAAATCTACTTCCCGAGGGAGAAACAGGGATTGGAACCAAGGTGGAACTCACCCTTCTCTTAAAAGGAAAGGTGCAACTTTTCTCCAATTATGAGATCACAATCAAAAACGAAAGTTTACTTTCGGGCCGGGTGGTCTCTCTCGACCCAGGTTCTAAGTTTCCGGTCGATCCCAAAACCAAAGAATACATGATGACGGAGCCTGCCCTCACTAAAGTGGAGATCTCTCCTCGGTCGGGAAAAATGATACCCATCCAAGGAAAAGTCACCCAAGATCCACTCGTATCTCTTTCGGAACTCATTGCCGAAAACCGCTCCGACATTCGCAAAACAGTGCAAAACATTGCCGGGATCACAGGAAAGATCAACGAAGGCCAAGGGACTCTCGGAAAACTCATCAACGAAAGTGATGTCCACAAATCGGTCAATACCACCCTCGGGGATGCCCAAGTCGTTTTGAAGGAACTTCGGGAAGGATTGGAAGATACAAGGGAACAAGCACCTGTGACCAGTTTCATTCGTTCCGCTCTCAGTGCTTTTTAAGCACTAACACGTAAAATGCGGTCTGTTTTGTAGTAAAATTCTTTAGTTTAGCGCACAAAACCAGGCCGTCACATTCCCACCACACTGTTGTAAAAAGGAGACATTTTTTTGACTTGGGGTCACGGTTTTGGAATTGTCCCTCCCCCCTTTTCTACAAATTTGTAAGTAGGAACTGAATATGGTAACGGCGATACACAGAAAAACGATCCAAAACTCCATCACTCTCAGGGGAATTGGCGTCCATTCCGGAAAAATGGTGACTTTACGGCTCCATCCTGCGGAAGCAAATACAGGACTGATCTTTTACCTCTACAAAGGGACCCAAAAAATCCGAATTCCCGTCTCTCTCGACCATGTTGTCGACACAAGTAACGCCACTACCATCGGAGACGGAAGTTCCAACCGGGTGCAAACCATAGAGCACCTTCTCGCCGCAGTCCATACCTTAGGCATTACTGATTGTATTTTTGAAATTGATTCCGTCGAAGTTCCCATTATGGACGGATCCTCACTTCCTTTTTGGGAAGGAATCCGCTCGGCAGGGATTCGAGTTCTAGACGAAACTATCGAACCCATTACCATCGCAAACCCGATTTGGGTTGTAGACGGGGACAAATACCTCGTCATGTTGCCTTCTGATGAATTAAAAGTCACTTATAGCATCGATTTTAACCACCCACTGTTGCGTGGACAATCCTACACCACAACCCTTGACGAATCCATTTTAGGAACAGACATCCTTCCTGCCAGAACCTTCGGGTTTTTGAAAGATGTGGAAGCCCTCCAAGCCCGTGGCCTAGCAATGGGTGGGTCTCTTGACAATGCGGTGGTTCTCACTGACGACGGGTATCTCAACGATACTTTGCGTTATGACAACGAATGTGTTCGCCATAAAATTTTGGATTTGATTGGGGATTTGGCTGTGATGGGAAGACCGTTCCGTGGCCATCTCATTGCTTCCAAAGCGGGACATGCCCTAGACATCTCTCTTGCCAAATGCATTATGAGCCAAGTCACGGGAAACGAACTCACCCAGTTCAAAAGCAAACGAATTCCGCTCTTTTCTAAAAAACAAGCGGTTCGTTAGAATCCCTCTTTTTTTACTTTCCAAACGAAGCCTTACCGAAATCATTTTTGGCAAAGGGACGGATGGAAGAAAAAACCACATTCAAAGGCATTTCGGCCTATCCAGGCACCGTATATGGCAAGGTTTTCCGTTGGAAACAATCCAAACGGAAACGGGAAGACCGAACCGATCTTTCTCCCGATGAAATCAAAGAAGAAGTCGAACTCTTAAAAAAAGGACTACTCAAAACTGAGGAAGATCTAGCTGACCTAGTCCAAAAGTCAAAGTCAAACCGTGAACTTTCGGAAATTTTAGAATCCCAAATTGTATTCCTAAACGACCCCCTCTTTCGGGCTCGCGTTTTCGAAAGGATTGCACAAAACAACGAATCGGCGGGACTTGCCCTCGAAACAGCCGTTAGCTCCTTGTATGATGAATTCCAATCCATACCAGATGAATTTTTCAGAGAACGTGCAGATCATATTTTAGATATTGGAAAAAGAATCGAATCCAACCTCTACCCGGATAAAGTAGCCGACCAAACAAAAATTCCCGATGATGTCATCCTCATTGCGAAAGAAATCACTCCTTCGGAGATGATCCAACTAGGGAAATGTAAACTTAGGGGGATAGCGACTGATTTCGGAGGAAAAACAGGTCACACGGCAATCATTGCCAGAAATTATGGAATCCCCACAATTGTAGGTTTAAAAAACATAACCTCACACGTAGAAGATGATGATTACATTTTACTCGATGCCACCAAAGGAATTCTCAACAGGTCTCCCGGACTCGATGAGATCAAACTTGCTGGAATCAAAAGTGAAATCCATAAAGTCCAACCGATTCGTGAAGTCAGTGACGGTCCGAAGGAAATCAAAACCAAAGATGGAAAAAAGTTTTCTCTTCGCGCCAATATAGATTCCGAAGACGAAGTGGATTTGGCTTTTGAACAAGGAGCCGATGGAATTGGTCTTGTCAGGACGGAAATTTTATTCATCCGTTATGTAGAATTCAAACCCACAGAAGAAGAACAATTTGCAGTTTATAAACGAATTTTACTAAAAATGGTAGGACGTCCCGTCACTTTCCGCGTTTGGGACATTGGTGCCGATAAAATGGAGAATGGATACGAAGAAGAAAATCCTTTTCTTGGAAATAGAGGAATTCGTTATCTCCTAAGGCATCCCCACTTTTTTAAAGAACAATTAAAGGCACTACTACGCGCCAGTGAATTCGGAACCATGCGAATCATGCTTCCAATGATCACCACCAGATCAGAAATTTTACAAACCAAAGTGTTGTTTGCGGAATGTCTTGAAGAACTAAAACAAACAGGACTTGTGATCAACAAAAAAATTCCACTTGGGATTATGGTGGAAACACCGGCTTGTGCTTTAAACTTACCATTTCTTGGAAATCATGTGGATTTTTATAGTGTGGGAACCAATGATCTTTTACAATATTTACTGGCAGTCGAACGTAACAACCATTTGGTGGGAGATTTATACAATCCTTGGCAAGTCGTCTTTTTGTTATTATTAAAAAACATTGCGGATGTGGCAAATTCCCAAAAGAAACCCATAAGCATTTGTGGTGAAATTGGCAGTGATCCCATGTTTACCGCTGTCCTCATTGGGCTTGGGTTCCGAGATTTAAGCTCAGCCCTACCTCTGATGCGAGAAGTGGGAGAAAAAGTGCAAGAGATTTCTACTTGGAAGGCAAAACTTCTTGCAGAACAGGTGATTGTCCTTGCGGGGGAAGAAAAATTTGAAGAAATAGAGGCCTTGGTTTTAGAAACCAAGGGTTAAAACTTTTCTTTTCTCCGATTCTAAAATTTAGATTCGGTTGAGGTCTAAAGACAAAGAGTCATTTTTCTCACCACTTGCTAACAGATGTAAGATTGACTTTTTTCTCCAAATGTAAATGCTGTATAACAAAATGGCACCTAACCAAGAACATAGGACAAAAAATCCATAAAAAACAGTCATACTGCCCCATTGGTTTTGGTATCCTGATAAAATTCCTGCTGCGTAATGCCCAAAGGCATTGGATAAAAACCAAATCCCCATAAGAACCGATGCATATTTCACTGGAGCCATTTGGCTGACAAAGGACAAACCCACAGGAGAAAGACAAAGTTCACTCAAGGTATTCCAAAAATACACAAAAACTAAAAAAAGAATCGAAACTGAGATTCCTGTTTCTGCTATTTCTCCGGCCACCACCATCACAAGAAAACCAATCCCCAGTAGAACCAAACTCAGTACAAATTTCAAAACTGGATTGGGATTCCTGTTCTTTTTGGCTAAGGAAGTCCAAATAATAGAAACAAGTGGTCCAAAAAGAAGAATAAACAAAGGGTTGATGGATTGTAATACGGAAGCTGGAATTTCAAAACCAAAAAGAGACCGATCCGTATTTCGTAGGGCAAATAAATTAAGAGAAGAACCCATTTGTTCGAAGGCCATCCAAAAGAAAATACTAAAAAAAGAAAGAAGGACTATGAGTAAAATTTTTGGTTTGGTTTGATGGTCCGATAAACTTGCGCTAGATGGTAACAAAAAATCGTTTCCCTTTTTCCAAATGGAACTTGGCAGGCGTTTGCTTCCGAAATAAAAAACAATCATTCCAATACCCATACCAACACCGGCGGATAAAAAACCCAAATGCCAATCGACCCTTTCGCCTAAACTTCCACAAATGATAGGACCTATGAGACCACCTAAATTGATTCCCATATAAAAAATCGTAAACCCACTGTCTCGTAAACCAGGTTTTTCAATGTACAATCTTCCAAAGATGGTAGACATATTGGGCTTAAAAAATCCATTTCCTAAAGCAAGTAAAACAAGGCCTAAATAGAAAAATGAAAGGTCAGAAAAGGCAAGAGAAATATGCCCACATAACATTAAAAAGCTGCCAAGATAAATAGAAAACTGATAACTAAAAAAACGATCTGTTAGGTATCCCCCAAGAACTGGCGTTAGATAAACAAAACTGGTATAAAAAGCGTAAACTGCTCCTGCATCTGCATCAGAAAAACCCAAAGACTTTACTAAATACAAAACAAGGAGTGCCCTCATTCCATAATAACTCAAACGTTCCCACATTTCGGTGAGAAACAGTGGAGTGATCCCCTTCGGGTGTATATGCGATTCTATTTGGTCCTGCTTTTCCAAATGGTTTCCTCTTGTCCTATTGCATGATTCACAAAACGTGCTGCCGCAAATAAATAATCTGAAAGACGATTGAGGTAAATTCTTAAATCGGAATGGATTACTCCTCCCGATTCAATAAAAACAAGTAGGTCTCTTTCTAAACGCCTACAAGTCGTACGAGCGATATGGAGAGCACTTGCCATAGATGATCCACCAGGAAGAATAAAAAATTTAATCTCGGGAAGAACTTCCATCAATCGATCAATTTCTTTTTCCAAACTTTCCACATCACTCAGATGAACTACTGTTCCCTCTTTCGAATCTCTAGGCACATACCCTGCAAGTTCCGATCCAATTTCAAAAAGAAAACTTTGAATGCTCTTTAAATACTCAAGAAAGTTCGATCCCAAGCTAAGGTCTTTGGCAAAAGAAAGGGCCAGGCCAATTGTACTATTCAATTCATCACAACTTCCGTATAGATCCACTCTTGGATCTGTTTTGGAGACCTTGATTCCAGAGGCAAGGTAGGTCTGACCACCATCGCCAAATTTGGTGTAGATTTTCAATTTCCGACTCCTCTTTTGGTTAAATTTTCTTTACAGACCTTAGTTTTTTAGTATAGAATCATCTGGAAAGGCAAAATTCACGGAAGAACCAAGGGCAGGCAACCCCTTCTCTTCCCGATGGAAACGGACTCCTGGGCAGTGTTTTTTACTTTTCTCCGCATGTAGGGAAACAGGCGGGTCATGGACACACAGGAGGGTGTGACAATGATTATCAATCACAACATAAGTGCGCTTGTTGCAAAACGAGCGCTCACGAATACCGGGCGTGATATGGACAAGTCCATGGAGCACCTAGCAACGGGTATGCGAATCAACAGAGCAGGAGATGACTCTCTGGGATTTGCAGTGTCCGAAAAATTAAGATCACAAATTCGGGGCCTTGGCCAAGCAGAACGAAATACTCAGGATGGTATGTCGTTCATCCAAGTGACCGAAGGATCTTTAGACCAAGTAAACTCCATCTTACAGAGGTTACGTGAACTTTCCGTCCAATCCTCGAACGGGATTTACTCTAACGAAGACAGAAAACTGGTTCAGTTAGAAGTATCCCAACTTGTGGAAGAAGTGGAAAGGATCGGAACTTCTGCTGAGTTTAACAAAATCAAACCATTGGATGGACGGTTTTCTCGTGCTTCCAAAAATCCAATGACTTTGCAAGTGGGTGCGAACGGTTCAGAGAAAATAGAACTCTATATCAACACGATGACAAGTTCTTCACTCAAACTAAAAACAGCTGGAGCCAAGTTGACTCTATCAACTCCGAATAAGGCTTCCGATTCGCTCCAAGTTTTGGATGATGCGATCACCAAGGTCAACCGACTGAGGTCTGATCTCGGAGCCTATTACAACCGATTGGATTTAACTTTGAAATCACTGAGTAATAACTATGTGAACATTGTTTCTTCTGAATCGCAAGTAAGGGATGCTGATATGGCAACGGAAATGGTCGAATATTCCAAAAACCAAATTCTTACCAAATCAGGTGTGGCGATGCTTGCACAAGCAAACCTCCGACCGGAATCCGTAGTAAAACTCCTCACGGACAGATACTAATCCGATCGAAAAAGAAACGGAAATCCTCCTTGCAAACAAGGAGGATTTCTTCAAACTTTGTCCTTATACTTCACGAACAGTGTAAGCGAGGACAAACACTTTGAAACAAATCATCTCAGGACTTCTTTCCCTATCATTACTTTCCACAATCTCTTGTGGATTATCTGACAATACAAAAAGACTTATCTTAAGCACTTCGATTGGGTGTGGCGTTGGTCTTGCGCTTGGTGCAGTTTACGACGAAACACAACGTAAAAAAGATTCTAAAGACAAAAAGAACGACATCCAAAGACAAATCAAATCCTCATTGGCTATGGAAAAGAAAAAACCACAAAACAAAGGTAAGATTGTAGGTCTCGGAGCAGGATGTTTGGCAGGCCTTGGAACTGGTTTTTATCTCAATACAATGTACGACAACATGGCAGAAGAGATGAAAAAACAAGGAATCACTCTTACCAAAAGTGAAAGAGGCGGAGAAACAGTTGCTCTAACTGCAACTATGGATGGAGGGATTGCTTTCGAAGATGGAAAGGCCGACCTCAAAGGAAAAGGTAAAGAAAATATTGATAAGTTGGCTGAAGCACTAGCAGCCTATCCAGAAACCAAAGTCAATATCTCAGGACATGCCAATAAAACTGGTTCAGAAGATCTCAACCTAAGCCTTTCCAAAGATCGGGCAGTGACTGCAAAAAATGCTCTCACGAGCAACGGTGTGGAAAGCAAACGAATTGGAAACATTGAAGGACTAGGTTCTTCTTCACCTCTCAAAGGAGTTGATCCAAAAGATGGATCCAACCGACGTGTAGAAGTGGAAATTGTTCCCGCAAGTTAATCAATTTAAGACATAAAAAAGGGACAGAATGTCCCTTTCGTCTGCGTAAAAAAGCCTACAGTCTTTGTAGGCTTTGATTCAATCTCTTCAAAACCAATTTACATTCCGAGACCTGGAAATCCGCCCATGGCCTGCATTTGTTTGGCGGCACCGGCTTGTGCGTCTTGCAAAGCCTTTGTATAAGCTTCCTGGATGGACTTTTCTAGAAGATTTTTATCTTTTTTATCAATCAATTCATCTTCAATCTGAATGGATTTCATTTGGAACTTTCCATCCAAAGTAACAGAGAGAAGTTTGTTTTTTGAAATTCCTACAAAATTGAGACCGGCAAGTTCCTTTTCCATGGTTTTTACCTGCGATCGCATTTTTTTCATCTGTTTGAGCATATCAAACTTGTTTCCGCCCGCTCCACCGAACATAATCACCTCTTTTCCTTTCAGGATTATTTTTCTTAAAAAGAAGGCAAATATAAAACTTCTCCTTGTCGATAATGAAATTATGATCCATCCAAATTCTCCATACAAACGAATCTGGGATCTTTTTGTATTTATTTGTATTACTTACTTTGCCATTGAAGTGCCAATTCGTCTGGTCTTTCACTATAAACTTTCTGCCGGAGTGAATTACTTTGAAAGAGCGATCCAAATTGTATTTGGAATTGATGTAATTTTAAATTTTAACACTGCGATTTTAAAAGACCGACTCCTCATTCATAATAGAAAAATTGTCACAAAAAATTATTTACGCTCATGGTTTCTCATCGATTTTTTATCTGCTTTTCCCTTTGATCTCTTTGGGGGATTTTTTTTCCAATACTTCGGTGTGACCGATAGTTTAAAAATTTTGCGCCTGCTCCGATCAGTTCGAGTTTTTGAACTTTTTAAATCACTTAGACTTTTGGCCTTGGGTGCGGATTCCGATGACCGTTTCAAACTGGTCGAAGTGATCAATCCTATGACCTTTCGATTGATCTTTTTTGTGTATTGGACAAGTTTATTTGCACATTGGGTGGCTTGCGGATGGATCCACCTTGGTCCAGAGTTTTTAGCAGATAAAGACATCACTACTAGATACATCCGGGCTCTTTATTGGTCTGTGACAACACTCACCACAATCGGGTATGGGGACATCACACCTGTCACAAATAGCCAAACTATCTATACAATGGGAGTGATGATTTTAGGTGTCGGTATTTATGGATATGTCATTGGTAATATTGCCACTTTACTTTCTAATTTAGATATTTCTCGAGTCACCTTCCAAGAGAAATTAAATACCATCGATAGTTTTATTAAATATAAAAAATTACCACCTAACCTTGCCAATCGAATCCGTTCCTACTATGTCAATCTTTGGGAAAACAAACACGGAATTGATGAAACCGAAATTTGGGACCAACTTCCATCTGGTATCAAAATTGATGTTTCCATGTTTTTGCATAATCATTTAATTTCAGTGGTTCCATTTTTCAAAAATGCACCAGAGGAATTAAAAAGAGAAGTGGTATTAGAATTGAAACCCTCTTTCTATATGAAAGGTGATGTCATCTTTAGAGAAGGTGATGTTCCACATAATATGTATTTTTTATCTAAAGGCCATGTAGAAGTCATTAAAGAGAATTCAGGAGAATTACTTGCTACACTCAACTCCGGTTCTTTTTTTGGAGAGATGAGTTTGATTGATGACTCGCTACGAACTGCAACGATCCGAGCTGGTTCCTATTGTGATGTATATACTTTGGGAAAAGATAGGTTTAGTGAAATTTTAAAACACCACCCAGATTTTGCCAAACACATCCAAGGGATCGCAGAAGAAAGAAAAAAAAACCAAGCATCTAAATCAAACCCAAAAGAAACTCATTAAATTGAATTGAGTTTATGAAACCGGCCACAACTAAGGTTTCATAAAAAGAATCGAATTTTCTGGATCAACAAGGGCAATGGATTCGTCAGCTAACACATCAAAGGCATGCCAAGCATTGCTATCTTTTTTTAGTGGTTCTTGTTTTTCTGTTTTCGTTTTGATGGTTTCAGATTTAGGAATTTCAGAAAGTGTAGGAATTTCTTCAATCTGTTTTAGTTTGTCCAGTAAATCTCTGTGTTTTTTAGAAGGTCCAAACCAGGAAGGAACAAAGGCAATTTTTTTCTTTTGACTAAAGATAGTTTCTGTTTGCGAAATTTCATCAAGAAGCAAATTCACTGCTCGGATGGTCCACTTACTAGGAGTCACCGGAATCAAAATCAGTTCTGAATTATAAATGGCAGTGGTGAGTTCATGTTTGGCAGAACCCGGTGTATCGATGACCACAAACTTATATTTGTTTCGTACTTCTTCTAATGCTCGTTTGAATTGAAGGCAAAGGCTAGTTGCATCTGGATTGTATTTGGTGAGTTTTGCTAAACTAAGTGTGGATGGCAATACATCGAAGGTTTTGGTTTCTCGAATGCAGTCAGTGATCCTCTTCATCCCAAGGAGGACACTCATGACATTGGATTCGTCTAGTTGGGCTAGATCCAAATCAGGCAAACAAAAATCTGTCAAATCTCCTTGCATGTCCATGTCGATGACCAGAGTTTTCCCCCTTCTGGCAAGGGCACAGGCCAAGTGAGCAGCTGTAGTAGACTTTCCACTCCCCCCTTTGATATTGGAAATCGAAATGACCTTCATGGGGCATAGAATCTTTCGAATTCTCCCATTGACCATCGATTTTTTTTTGAATTTTCCTTGGAAAGGACTTCGCTTGCCTTAATTTGGGTTCAGTTATGGCATTTACAATTCGGTTCCGCGTTTGGGACAAACAAGAAAAAGAATTCACCCAGAAAGGCTTTAGTTTAACCCTCGATGGAAAACTTCTGAAGTTTGGACAACCAATTTCGAATGAAGACAATTATGTTGTAAATAGTTTCACAGGTCTCAAAGACAAATATGACAAAGATCTTTTTGAAGAAGACATCATTGAACATACGGTTGCCAAAGGTGGAAACCTAACACAACATACAGGGGTAATTCGTTATAACAACGAACATGGGGCCTTCTATTTGGAAAATGGACCTCCTATTCTACAACTTTTCTCCATCCGTAAGGTGGGAAATCCATATGAAAATCCCGTTCTATATGATTTGTATTTAAAAAGTAAATCTTGAGATTTTTCCTTTTCCTTCTTACATTTTTAATTTCATTTTCAAGTCCTCTTCGAGCGGGTCTCTTAGAGGAATATTGGAAGGCAGTCCAAAACACAAAAGAAAAGTTTGAAATTTCAGACCATAGTCCCAAACGTTTTAGTTTTCGATTTGGTGCTGATCTTCCCATTGTTTTACATAAAGAATCCTTAAATCATGAAATTTTTTGGTTCTGTCAAAAGTATTTAGACAAATACCATACAAACTACCCCTATCCAAGATTCAAACAGGACATCAGGTCTCACCTAACAGATCATTATGGAGATCCTGCTCAAAATTTTTTAAGTGGAAAACTTTCATTTTCCTGTTTTTCCGGATGGAAAGAAGGAAGTTCTTTATTAAAGCTTTCTTTCTTTTTGAATGATGAAGAATTTTTTCCTTATCGTTGGGATTATTTTGATTCCAAAGGCCAAATGTTTCTCACAGAAGAAGACGAAACAAAGAATGGGAAAAAAGATAGTTTTACCTATTACGCACAAGGAGGTTGTCCAAAAGAAATCACTAAAGATAAAAATGATTTTGGCGGCATGGACGAATGGTGGTACTTTAAAAACTGCCAACTGGTGCGCGTTGAATACGACTCCAACGAAAATGGATTTAGGGAACGAATTTGTTATTATGAAGGCAACAAAGAATCCTATTGTGAAGGTGTAGGAGAAAAAGAAGAGAGAGAAGGAATCCAACTAGAAGCAAATCAAAAATTCCAAGAAGCATTAAAAGCCTATAGAAAGTCTTTAAAAGAATACAAAAAGGAAGTATCCATCGGAACATCTCGCACTTGCACTTTATTAAAAAAAATTGCAAACATTGAATACTCTGAAAGAGACTTTCCTTCCTTTACAAAAACACTTGATGAGTTTTTTTCTTATCGTGCTTGCGAATCCGATTCCCTCGATGTTTTAATTTATAAATCCTATTATTATCTTTATGTCCTAGGTGATTACAAAACGGCAAAAGATAGTTACCAAAAAACTTCTGAAATATATAAAAAAACTCATGGGGAAATTAGTCCTGAAATTTCACTCAATTTAGCCTACGCACAATTTATGGATAAAGATCCAAATTCTTGTTTAGTTAGTTTAGAAAAACTGAATAGCCGTCGGTTGACCGCTTATCCTCGATTTTTTCTCTTTTACTACCGGGGATCTTGTGAACTAAGTCTTGGCCGCTGGGAAGATGCCTATACAAACTTAAAACGAGCACAAATATTGGGTGGAGAAAAAGAATTTTTGCCTGTTGTGTATTATAAATTGGGAAGGGCTTCCTTTGCAACAAACAGAGACCAAGAAGGAAATCTTTGGACCCACCAAGCCTTACTCTATGATTTTGAATTAATCGAAAAAATGAATATTGATCCTCTCTTTGATCGTTTTTTTGAATCTCCCAATGGGATTTCACATAAAAGAAAATATTACTTGAATAAACAAAAAAAACAATGATATTCAGCTCCAACGGAGACTGATACGATCAATGAAAAATTTTACGACGCTGAATGATGTTTTTTATTATGCCAATAGAGCTTATGGCTCCAAAGAAATGTTCTTTGGAAAGGATGCGGGAAAAAACTTTATCGGTCGTACATTCTCAGATATCTTTCATAATGCGGAAAATCTTGCCCTTTCCCTTTTACAGATGGGAATCCAACCGGGTGATCGGATTGGACTGATGGCAGACAACCGAACGGAATGGGCAATTGCCGACATCGCAACTCTGTTAAACGGTGCCATCAACGTTCCTAGAGGTTCTGATTCCACTCCACAAGAAATTGAATACATTCTTAGCCATTCAGAAAGTAAGTATTGTTTTGTGGAACATGAGAAATTGTATGACTCTTTAAAACCAATCCTTTCTAATACAAAAGTAGAAAAAGTCATCATTTTAGATCCTGGATTTGATTCCAAGGATACACTTGCAGTTTCTATGCAAACATTGATTCGCGATGGCGAAGCTCTACGCAAAAATTTGCCTTCTTTGGAACTTCGTTCGAAACAAGTAAAACCAGATGATCTATTTACCATCATCTATACTTCTGGCACAACAGGAATGCCCAAAGGGGTCATGCTCACCCACCAGAATATGGTCTACAATGTGGTCAAAGTTCCGCCAAGAGTGGGACTTAAAAGTACAGATAGAACACTTTCCATTCTTCCCGTTTGGCATATCTTTGAAAGAGCCATCGACTATGCAATCATTGCAGAAGGGGCATCCATTGCTTATACAAATATCCGCGATTTACGTGATGATTTTCAAAAGATCAAACCAAGTTTTATGGCATCTGCTCCACGGTTATGGGAAAATTTATATCAGGGCATCAAACAGAAGTTAGAAAAAGCCCCAGAAAACAAACGTAAACTTTTTGATTTTGCTTATGATATATGTAAAAAATTCAAAGATGGACAAGACTACCTTGCCGGGAACAAACTTTTAACAAAAGAAGAATCTCCCTTTGAAAGAGCAAAAAATACAGCAGTTTCTCTTGGTTATGTTTTAAATCTATTTTTACTTTCAAAAGTATTGGATGGTCTAGTGTTCTCTAAAATCCGAGATGTTTTAGGAGGCCACCTAACAGGAACAATTTCTGGTGGAGGAGCACTACCCTCTCATGTGGATGAATTTTTTAATGTCATCGGAATTCCTGTATACGAAGGTTACGGAATGACAGAATGTGCTCCCATCATTTCAGTTCGGTCTGTTGGGAATGTTGTCCAAGGTTCTGTTGGAAAATGGCCAGATGGAACTGCAGTCAAAGTGGTGAATGACCAAGGAGAGACCGTTCCCAAAGGAAAAATGGGAATCATACATATCAAAGGCCCACAAGTAATGAAAGGATATTATAAAAACGAGGAAGCCACATCCAAGGCCATCCATGACGGGTGGATGAATACAGGAGATTTGGGTTTTATTTCCTTTAATGATACCTTGTCTGTCAGAGGCCGCGTAAAAGATACGATTGTTCTGTTAGGTGGCGAAAATGTGGAGCCAGTTCCCATCGAAAATTTATTATTAGAAAACGCTCTTATCAACCAAGTGATTGTGGTTGGCCAGGACCAAAAATCCCTCACAGCATTGATTTGGCCCGACAAAGATCGAATGAAAGAAGTTGGCCTAAGCCCGAAAGAAGGTGAAGACTTAAACCAAAATAAAGAGATTCGACTTTATTACCAAAACATCGTCAAAAAACAAATCTCTTCAGAAAATGGATTCAAATCTTTTGAAAAACTGACAGATTTTCGTTTTTTGCCCAAGGCCATGGAAGTGGGCGATGAATTGACGAACCTATTCAAAATGAAGAGGAACGTCATCCATGATAAATACAAAGACCTGATCAAATCTATGTACGTTTAAAGAGAGGTCAGTATAGTTCCAACAATCTCCCCCAGTTCCTTTGAAAGATTGGGGAGAGAGGAAAGGACTTCTAGTTCCCTTTTGGCAATTTTTGGAAGTTCCCCTTTTTGTTTAGAAACAGGGGAATACAATTTGGTCAGAGCTGCTGCCATCTGAGGATTGATTTCGTTTAAAGTTTTAATTCGATCCGCTAAAAATGAATACCCACTCCCATCTTCTTTATGAAAAGTCAAAGGATTTCTTGCTAAACTAAAATACAAAGAACGAACCTTATTCGGATTGCGAATGTTAAACTGTGGATGGTTTTCTAACAGTTTTGTTATTTCCAAACGATTTTCGCCCGTTCCAACCTGAGCAGCAAACCAAACATCCAAAACTAAATTATCATGTTTCCATTTTTCAAAAAATAAATTTACGGATTTTTCTTTTTCTTTCGAATCTACTTCTAAAAGAAAACGCATCGCAGAAACTTCTTCGCTCATATGTTTTGCTTCTCTTTGTTCAGCAACTGCCAGACGTTCAAACTTCTTAGTTGGATCGTAGAGAAGATAATACAAACAGATATTTTTTAATCTCCTTTTCCCGATCTCTTCCTTTGTTTGTACAGGAATGGTTTTCCGGTTTTCTTCAAAAATAATCTGGAACTGATTGGTGAAGGTGGTAGCGATGCTTTGAATGGCAAAAATTCTTAATTTTTGGATCTTTTGAAATTCGTAACAGCCAATATTTTCACTAACCTGTGTTAGACCAGGAAAAGACAGGTAAAAACTATGATATGTTTTGTCCCAATTCCTTCCAAAAGAATCAGCAATGGTTTTCAAGATGATGGAGAAGTTTTCTTCCAAACCAGATTCTAAAGACTTACGAAACCAATCAAAAATCAAACTTTGAAACGCAAAAAAACGTGACACCCCATCTGTTTCCACCTTTGCCAAAATTTGTTTTTCTTCCTCAGATTGGTTGTAATCCAAACGAATGGGACTAGATAAAGAACGAAATAAAGAAATAACTGGCTTTGTTCCATTTGAGTCCAAGGCAGAAAAACGAATTTGATCACGAGCTCCACTCATCAAACGTTTTTCTTCTTTTAGGATAGTTCCTTTTTTATCAAAAACTGCAAGAGAATTTGAAAAAACTAACGGATATTCGCCGGCACCTGCATCAGTGATGTCTAAGATCCATTCGTTAGAATCCTTTGCATAATGTTCTTTGACTGAAAGTAAAGGAGTTCCACTACGGTGGTACCAATTTCGCAGATAAGGAATTGGACCACCTGCCACTTCCTCCATAGAGGAAACAAACTCTTCAAAGGTGACACCTTGTCCGTCATATTTTGACAGATAAAGTTGTAAGCCTTTTTTGAATTTTTCTCTTCCGATTAGCTCCGAAACCAACCGAATGACTTCCGCTCCTTTTTCATATACAGTAACCGTATAAAAATTATTCATTTCTTTATAAGATTTGGGAAGGATGGGATGTGACATTGGCCCTTGGTCTTCCGGAAACTGAAATTCCTTTAAAAACAAAACATCTTTGATTCGTTTGACTGCGGGGTCTGTCATATCTTCCGTAAACCACTGGTCTCGGAAAACTGTAAGTCCTTCCTTTAACGTTAAATTAAACCAATTCCTTAGAGTGACACGATTTCCAGTCCAGTTATGAAAGTATTCATGGGCGATCACTGCAAGTATGGCTTCAAAACTTTCATCTGTTGCCGATTTTTTATCAGCAAGCACAAGTTTGGCGTTAAATAAATTAAGGCCTTTGTTTTCCATGGCGCCCATATTAAAATCTTCTACAGCGACAATCATAAACAAATCCAAGTCATATTCGAGTCCAAAGGTGTCCTCGTCCCATCGCATTGCTTTTTTTAATGAATCAAAAGCAAAACTCACCTTTTCTTCATTTCCTTTTTCTACAAAGATCTTTAGAGTGATTTTTCTTCCAGACCGTGTGGTAAAAAAATCTTTGGTTTCCACAAGTTCTCCGGCAACAAGAGCAAATAAATACGATGGTTTTGGAAAAGGATCTTCCCAGAGGACCTCTCGTTTTCCTCCACTAACCCTTTCGTCTAACAAATTCCCATTCGATAACATCACTGGAAAAAGTGAAACTTCTCCAGAGATGGTCACACGAAAGCGCATCATATTGTCTGGTCGATCAATGGAATAAACAATTTTTCGAAAACCTTCCGGTTCATTTTGAGTGCACAACATAGAACCCGATTTGTACAATCCTTCCAAAGATGTGTTCCCTGCAGGAGAGATTCGGTTCTCAATTGTCAGTCGAAAGGAAGGTTTCGGAGGATGAGGGATTAAAATTCCAGAAGATGAAACCTGGTACTCACCCGGATCAACAATGGCTCCATCAATCCGGAGAGATAAAAATTCTAAAGATTCACCGTTTAAAAATAGCGGCTGAATTGTATCAGTAGTTAGGACCACTTGATATTCGGCTCTGACAACTGTCAGGTGCAGATCCAGGTCAAATCGAAGATCCACTTCAGGAGT
This sequence comes from Leptospira bourretii, assembly GCF_004770145.1. Classification (NCBI taxonomy): domain Bacteria; kingdom Pseudomonadati; phylum Spirochaetota; class Leptospiria; order Leptospirales; family Leptospiraceae; genus Leptospira; species Leptospira bourretii. The sequence continues at coordinate 210,715 of NZ_RQFW01000019.1, forward strand.
GAACCAAGGAGTTGGTTTGTAATCTTCTAATTTATGGACGAGAGAGGAGGATGGAGTCATCCTCCTTCTTTATGGGATGGGCCATCCCGGAAAAGTGAATTTTAGTTCTGTTTTTCTTTTCTTTTATCCTCGGCAAAAGTCACTTTCAGGTTCCTTCCATCGACAGGCTGACCGTTCATTTGGGTGACAGCTTCTTCTGCTTCTTCTGGATTGGCATAAGTGATAAAAGCAAACCCTCTGAAATTTCCAGTTTCTCTGTCATGAATCATTTTCAGATCTTGGATCACTCCGTAAACGGAGAATATCTGGCGTATATTTTCTTCCTTAAGGGTAAATTTTAAATTTCCCACATATATTTTCTTAGAAATCATTCCTGTCCTCGTAAAACCAATTGCACGCACCCAAGCGACTTGGGAACCGGGATGATTAGATACAATCGAAAGAAAATGTCAACATCAAATATTTCTTGCATATTCTGAAAGATCACAATTATTTAAGACTCTTCTCCAGGTACCCTTTGAACGAAAAACCCTATATCTTATGCATTGATGATGAATTCTTCATCCTTTGGAATCTAAAGGAACAATTAAAAAAAGTCTTTGGATCTAATTTCACCATTGAAACTGCGGAAAGTGCAGAAACAGCAAAGGAAATTATGAAAGAAATTGAGGGAAGTTCCGCAGACCTAGCCGTTGTCATTTGCGACCACGTGATGCCAGGCCAAAAAGGAGACGAATTTCTCATTGAGATGCAGGAAACTCATCCCCGAACCAAAAAAATTATGCTCACGGGCCAAGCTCCTGCCCAAGCCATAGGAAATGCACTCAACCACGGCTGTCTCTATCGATACCTTTCCAAACCATGGGACGCTCATGACTTAGAACTCACCATCAAACAGGCCATTGATGCTTATTTCCAAGAAAAAACCTTAGAAGAAAAAAACAAAGAACTTGCTGATACACTCTACTTTCATCGAGATTCCAAATACCCTAATTTTGAATCTTTAGTCCAACAATTAAAATCAGAAAGGCCTCATACAAACGAACATTCGATGATACTGATGAAAATTGTCAGTTTTCCGACCATCATCAAAACCTTTGGGATTGAAGTTTACAGAAAATTATTTAGAAAGTTGTTACAATTGCTTTCTGTTCACTTACAAAATGAAGAAAAGGTTTTTCATATCTATTCAGATGAAATTGCTGTTCTTTCTAATTTATCCGAACAAACCTTGTTAGAAAAAATCAGAAGTTTTCGACTTTTATTAAAATCAGACGATTTGATTTTAGATGGAGTTGGGTTCCACTTAGATTGCCGATTTTCCTCCGCTTCGGGACAAGAAGATTGTTATTACAAAGCAAAATTAGCATTGTTTAGAGCAGAAACAGAAATTTCTTCTGATTTTGTTTCTTACACAGAAGATCTTTCCACAGACCATCATTTACAAAACTTCCAACGCAGTCAAAAAATCCAATCTGCGATCACAAACAAACAAATTATCCCCTACTTCCAAGGGATTGTTGATAACCAAACAAAACAAATACGAAAATTTGAGTGTTTGGCTCGGATTAAAGACAGGGATGCCATTCTCACTCCCGATGTATTTATGAAGTTAGCAAAGGTTACAGGAAGCATTCGTATGATTGGTTTACAAATGATTGATGAATCAATGAATTATTTTTCCGACAAACCTTTCGATTTTTCCATCAACCTCACTGAATCTGAATTAGAATATAAAAGTTTTAGCAAATGGGTAGAAGCAAGACTTTCCCACTACCGAATTGATCCCAATCGAGTGACTTTTGAAATTTTGGAAGATGTCAGTTTTTCAGAGAATAGAAATAGCCTCTTTACCATTCGTGATTTAAAAACCATTGGTTGCCAAATTGCCATCGATGATTTCGGAGTCCAATATTCAAACTTGGCGCGTTTATTGGAATTTGATCCTGATTATTTAAAAATTGATGGTCAATTCATACGAAATTTACCAGAAAATAAAACTGCTTACTTACTTGTACAAGGGATCGTGGAACTGGCGAGGGGAATTGGAGCAAAAGTAGTGGCCGAGTTTGTGGATCGACCCGCCATCCAAGATATGATTGAAACCTTAGGAATTGAATATTCCCAAGGATATTTATTTATGAAACCTTCGCCAACCATCCCAGCAGAAGCCAACTTACAGCTGTAAAGTCACCCCAAAGTTAATTTGACGAAATGGCCCCGGTTGGATTCCTTCAGGTAAACGTGAAGAAATGTATTTTCGATCTTGTAAGTTTTTCCCAGAAAGAAACAAAGACCAGTTATCCTTTTTGTATCCAATATTGGCATTTACAAGTTCATAGGCGGGAATTTCACCATCTAGTCCCGATACATCAGACTTAATACCGGCATAATTCAAAATGGTTCGAGAGTCCGCAGTTGTACCAACTGTATCATACCAAGTAACAGTTTTGGAATTTTCTAAATCATGAAATTGTTTGGAAAAAAATTGCCATTCAATCCTAGCATAAAAGCCGGTGCTTCGACTTGAAATTCCAAGAGAAAGTGTTAGGATGTCTCTTGAAACATAAGGCAGACGATTTCCATTTGTGTCTACATGTGCGAATGGATTGGAGTCTCCCTTGGTCCAAGCTCCTAAATTATAGGTATATTGGTTTGATTTTGCTTCTGTCCTTGTGTAGATGATATCGAAAGGGATTAAATAGTTTAACTTCCAAAATTGACCAAAATCAAAGGTCATGTTAGATTCCACACCACGATGAATGGACCTACCTGCATTCACAGGCCTAGAGCCTAAATTTCCGCCAGCAGCAGAACTATTGATGATTTGATCCTCGAAGTTTAAGAGATAACCTACCAATTGACCACTTAAATACTCGGTTACATCTCCCCTAACACCGGTTTCATAATTCCAGGAACGTTCTGGTTTTAAAACTAAATCTTCTGCTGTGGGAGAAATGGCCGATTCATACCGAGGCGGCGAAAACCCTCTATGAACTCCTGTAAACCAAGTCATATTCCTTGCGAAATCTAAAGTGGTTCCAAATCCAGGTAAAACAATTTGGTTTTTGGCTGTGGCAGTTTTGTCCAATTGCACTGTTGGATTTGTTCCTGAAAAATATTCAAACGTAACGGTATCAAAATCTCTTCGGGCACGATTGATGGAACGTGTTTGTGTAAAGGATTCATAACGAACCCCAGGGATTATGGAAAATTTCTCTGTTAGGCGGATTCTATCTTGTAAATAAACAGAAACGGCTTTTGCAGAACGCCTTTCATCATCTCTCAGTTCGCCACTATTCGCTAAACTCGTTTGCGATTGTAATAAAACAGCTGGTGTTGATCCCACTCCATTCGGATATACCACAAAATCAGGTGTTGTTGGACCATTTAGAAGTTGGACCTTTGCCATATCGACATGGTAACGAGTACCTAAATCAATTTCGTGTTTGATAGATCCAGTTTCGATTTCGGTTTGTAATTTGGTTTCGATACCAGCAAACTTATAGGTCCGATCTCGATGAGCATTCGTTCCTCGCATCCAAATGGTATCACTATTTCTTGAAGTGAAAGGTTCCCCATCGTAAGTGGCAAGTGTATCCGTTGGCATTGTACTCCCTCTCGAATTTCGAGAGTAGTTTTGTCTTGCCCAATTCCGTTCTGTATAAGCTGAATACACTCTTGTGATGAGTTTCGTTTTTTCTGAAACAGCCCATTCATGTCCTATCGAAAAACTGTAACGTTCGATGGATCGTTTGTCATTCTCTGCGGGGTTGTCTTTTGGGTTGTTTTGAAACATTCCGGTCGTAAGACCTACATAAGTTGCTTGGGACTCTTGTTGGTGAAAACCTAATTTGGTAGTAATATTATGCTTTTCATTTAACTGGTGTATGGTTTTTACATTGGCTTCATTAACAAAGTAACCTTGGTTTGCACGAAATCCATCACCCTGTTTCCTTAGGACATTGACATCAAAACCAGTATTACCAAAGGTTCCTCCATATCCAACCATTTGGCTGAAAAAAGCGTTTTCTCCACCTATGGTTTGGATATTCAATGTAGGATCTTTAGGAGGCCGTCTTGTGATAAAATTAACAACACCTCCAATCGTAGAAGGTCCAAATAAAATGGAACCAGAACCCTTTACTATTTCAATTCTCTCCATTCGTTCGATTGAAGGAGTATAGTACATTTCCGGTTCACCATAGGGGTTTAGCGAAGTAAATAGTCCATCTTCTAAAACAAGAACTTTTCTGGAAACTTCCCCACTCACTCCCCGAAACCCCAAGTTCATGGTAAGGCCAGCTGGATCTTGATAACGAATGTTAGCTCCTGGAACCCGGCGTAAAACTTCCATATTGTCCATTGGTCTTGTTTCTTCTAAAAACTTCTTTGTAATGATGGTTGCTGAACCGGGAATTCTTTTTAGGTCTTTTTTATCTCCGATCACTCGAATTTCTGCTTTCTTCCATTTCGGATCCTCTGAATTCTCTTCTGGAACTTCCGAACCTTCCGCTGGTGCCTGCACCGAAGGTTCAGGATTTGGTTTAGAAGTTGTTTCCTGAGCCATAAGCTGACTTGTTTCGCAAAGTACCATTAAGGTTATGGTCAAAACCGTATTGAGAAGTAGTTTCATTTTCATATAATTTTAATTTTGAGACTAGGGTTCATTTAAATACTTTAGAGACAACAGAAAATTAGGACAAGGAGGATCCATGAATCCGAAAATTTGCTACTACGACCACCGATCCAAAAATACAAAACTGGCTCATCGCATCTTATTTGGTTTTGACCTAGTCGCACTTGCCATTCTGATACCAATTCTATATACTTCCGGACTATTAGAAGAAGATCCATTGGTTTTAGTATTTGCCTTAGGAATGATTGTGGTATTTTTTATTTCCCCTCATCTCCTACTTTATATTTTCCAAAAACAAAAATGGACAGAATTTGATTCCGATCTTCGAGTTGTCCACCTAATTGAAAATAAACGAATCATTAGAACAATTCCATTCGACCAAATTCAATACATTTATATATCAGAATATACTTATACACTAAAAACAAAAAACGGTTCTCGCACAATAACAGTATTTACAGTTTTAGGTCATTTAGAAGGGGAATCGGTGCAATTATCCGAATCAACGAATTATCCAGAAATAAGACAATTTAGCGAATCCATTGCTAAACTACTAAAAACTTCGATACAAACGAAAACAAACGAATTGATTCCTTATACTGAACTAGATCTTCCCATTCACAAACGGAAAAGACCAAAAGAAATTTTAGAATCAGAAATTTCCTTTGATCCAAATTCATATATTTCAGTCCAAAGAACTAGTACTGAAAGTTTACTCAAATCAAACTACCGACCAAAAATTTTTATTTTTGTTGGAATCACTGTCAGCTTTGCTTTGATTCTTATGATTCATTTTGCAATCGGATCTGCCTTTGAACTTTCCGTTGAGTTTTGGCAAACATTTCCGCCAAACAAAATCCAAATCGGATTTTTAATCATTTCCCTACTTTTAGGATTTATGCCCATACTTTCTGTTTGGTGGAACTACAAAAAACGAAAAGAAATTCGGATCACAAAAGATACAATCTTTTGGAATGAGATAGCCTATCCATTTCAAAACTGGGAAGAAATTTTATTCAAAGAAAATACGTTATACATTGTCAATGATCGAGAAACAAAAACTCATTCCTTATTTTTCTTTTGCCAACCTAGTGATTGTTTGTCAGTTTACAATTGGATTCTAAAAGAAATTGTTTTTCGGTCAGGAGAAAGTGTGGATTTTAGTCGGTTTTAAGAGAAAACAACCCCCACGATTCTCTGAATTTGAATGTGAGGTTTGTTCGTTTGAATTCAAAATAGAACTACTGTGCTGGAACTCCAGGGATTTCTTTTTTCTTTTTTTCCTTAGAGAGCAAACCTTTTAGCTTTTCTTGAGTGGCAGGGTCTTGGAGTTTTTCCTTTCCCATTTGAATGGCTTTTTGGCCTTCTTCAGAATTGGCCTTTTCAATGATTTTGTCCATAATGCCTGGTTCTTCAGAAGTTCCGTCGTTTGTTTGCGAACTAGCACAACTGAGTGAAAGGGAAAGGATGGTTGCTAATAAGAGTATTTGTTTCATATCTGATTTCCGTAACTGAAAGGATTCTAGTTTCGAAATTTCAATTCGTCAATGGAAAAACAAAATCGTTTGTAGAAAACAGACCTCGTTCTAAAACCAATCCTGGAATCAAAACTATCATCAATTATAAGGATCTTTCATGGACCAAAACTCTCTGGATCAGGATTCAGCACAACTAGAAGCACTTGGACTCAAATCTGAATTTGAACGCAGTATGAGTTTTTGGGAAAACTTTTCTCTTGGTTTTACTTACCTTTCTCCCGTTGTGGGAGTGTATTCAGTATTTGCCCTAGCCATCCAAGCAGGTGGGCCTCCCATGATTTGGAACTACCTACTTGTCGGTTTTGGTCAATTTTTGGTTTGTTTGGTCTTTGGTGAAATTGTCTCCCAGTACCCAATCTCAGGTGGGATCTATCCATGGTCTCTTCGTTTGGTAGGAGAACGTTGGGCTTGGATGTCTGCTTGGGTTTATGCTTGGGCACTCTTTACCACTGTCGCAGCTGTGGCGGTCGGTGGTGCTCCTTTTTTAAGCCAACTCATCGGCATCGAGTTTGGTAATTCTGGATTTATTTGGATAGCGATAGCAATGATCCTAATCTCTACCATTCTCAATTTAAGTGGGACAAGGCTCCTTGCCCAAGTTGCGTTTTTTGGTTTTTTATGTGAACTGATTGGAGCAGTCGTTGTTGGTGGTTACCTTTTACTTTTTGCAAAAGTAAATTCAATCTCCATTCTCTGGAATACATTTTCCTTTGGGGAAGGAGTGAATTATTTTCCAGCATTTCTAGCCTCCTCGGTAGCTGCTATGTTTTGTTATTATGGATTTGAGGCTTGTGGTGATGTTGCCGAAGAAACACCAAACGCAAATTCGGCGATTCCAAAATCAATGCGTATGACCATTTATATTGGTGGGGGTGCCGCCACCTTTGTTTGTTTGGCACTTCTGCTTGCTCTTCCCAATGTAGAAAAAGCAATCTCTGGAGAAGACGCCGATCCGGTTACTACAACACTTATGGCTGCTATGGGACAAACTGGATACCGAATGGTGATTGCAGTCGTCATGGTTTCTTTTTTATCTTGTCTACTCAGCTTACAAGCAGCTGCCAGTAGACTTTTATTTTCCTTTGCCCGTGATGGAATGATCTTTGGAAGTAAACACTTAAACCATCTTTCCAAATCAGGAAAAGTTCCAGTGAATGCTCTGATCGTTACTGGTCTGATTCCGATTGTCATCGCAAGTATAGGGCACTGGTTACAAGATGCTGTCACAACGATCATTAGTTTTGCCTCTGCGGGAATCTACGTGGCGTTTCAGATGGTAGTCATTGCAGCTTTGTATGCTAGATCCAAAGGATGGAAACCGTCGGGAACGTTTCGTTTAGGGAAACTGGGGTTTCTCATCAACGCCTTGGCTCTGTTTTACGGAATCACAGCAGTCGCCAATATGGTTTGGCCAAGAACACCGGATGAACCTTGGTATATTAATTATGGAATGATTTTTACATCCTTAGTCGTTGTATGTTCCGGAATTCTTTATCTCTTTATGGCCAAACCACATTTACAACGAAAAACTTCTTAAAAAAAATTGGTTTGTAGGTTTTATCTGTTTGGGATTAGGATTTATCCTTTTCCCAAACTTGAAACTCCCCACCAGAAATTTCTTCATTCAAAACCAATCTAAATCCAGGCAAATAACTACCACCGAACCCATGGAAGGTGATGAGTTTTGATTTTGGTTTCAATAAAAAAAGATTCTGTTTGAAAGTGTGTAAGTCTTTCAAAAATTGATTTGCCGATTTATTCTTTTTTAAATCAATCGAATGGCTCCCCTTAATAGTTTCATACAAAGGGTTAAAACAATAATAATGAGAATGCCCATAAGGAAAATGAGTTAAAAAATTCTTCTTTTGGAATTGGACCCTAGAAACCCCCCAATGTTTTTTTATGGCTTCAGAAACGGAAAGGAGTTCTTCTCGATCTTCTAATCCGATGACTTCAATGGAATCGGAAGAGAGAAGTGAAAGATAAATGCAGAACTTTCCAACTCCCGAACCTAAATCAACAACAGAAGTAACACCATCGGAAAAAAGATATTTCCAAGTTCTTTCAATCACAGAAATCGGAGTCCATTGGAATGGGGAGAGAGTCTGTAACGGCAAAGGAAGTAAAGAATCCCAACTTTCATCTGTCATTGGATCCCCTACGATGATTTTCCTCTCCTTATCGAAAAATTGGTTTCTCATTTCTTAATGCTGTGTTACAAGTTTTGTTTATGGACCAAAAGATTCAATATTTGAACCAAATGATCGAAATCATTGATAACAAAGTAACAATTTTTAAGAAAAACAAGTCCAAATTACCACAAGCCGCTTACGCTGCAGAAAAACAAGTTCTGACTCGCACCATTGAAGACACGATCAAACTAGCTGAAGAAATAAAACCTGTTCCCTTTTCCCTCATTAATGATTTAAAATCTTTAATCAAACAATTGTAAGAGAGAGAATCGCTATTATTCTTTTGCGAGTAACTCTCGGAACTGATTGACTCTCCTTCTGTTGGCAAAAATATCCCAAAGACCCAAAATGGATTGCGAGCGAACTTGGGCTTCTTGTTTCCCTTCAGGAAAATAAATCTCAACACGGTCAGGAAATCGAAAAACCTTTGTGAAAAATATCACACGAATGTATTCCCCTTCCTTTTCTTCCTTAATCCAAATGTTTTCAGATTCATGGAAATACTTTGCCATTCTTTCGTAGGCAACCTTTCGCGTTGTAGTATAAACAATTGGGTCTACTTTATGAACAAAATTGTATTCCATACTTTGGCTTGAAACACAGTTAGGCGAAGGAGGACATCCTCGAAGTTCCCCTTCGTCCACACCGGAAAGAGGACTGAGAACACTCATACAACAAATAAAGAAAACAGATAGTGCAGATTCCATATTTTCCAAAAAAGGAATCTGCCTTTTTTTTACTTGCAGAATTTGGTTTTTTCCTATTTTTTATGTGCTCATGAAACGAACCATAAAGTACACCATTTCGGGATTGATTTTCATAATCATCTTACTCGTTGCCATTTCCTATTATTTTTCTAGTTTAGTTTTATTTCCGAAAGTCAATTGTAAGTTAGACCATCATGTGTATTGCCAAGGCCCTGTGGAACTTGGTTTGGAATTTGAAGAAGTCCAATTCGAAACAGTGGACAAATTGAACCTTGTTAGTTACTGGATCCCCGCCAAACAAAATAAAGGTTCCATCATCATGGTCCATGGTCACGGGGGGCAAAGGAACGAAGGACTTCGGTTTGCTAAAAGCTTACATGAAGCAGGCTACAATTTACTTTTACTTAGTTTGCGAAGAAATCATGGAGGGTTTGCCTCCATGGGATTTCATGAACAAAAAGATGTAGAGGCAGCACTTACATTCTTAAAATCGAAAGGTTTCCAAAAAATTGGAATTTTTGGATTTTCAATGGGTTCTGCTACCAGTATCATTGCAATGGCAGAACATCCAGAAATCCAAGCTGGTATTTTTAGCAGTGGGTATGGAAGTGCCATTGATGTTCTTGTAGAATCTGCAAAACGCGATTTTGGAATTCCTTATTATCCACTCATTCCTGTCGTCAAACTCGCATTAAATCTCCGTGGTGATATGGACATTGATTCAGTAAGACCGATAGATCATATTGCATCCATTAGCCCAAGACCCATTGCCATCTTCCATTGCACAAAAGATGATTACGTCGACTACCATCATGCAGAAGATTTATTTGCAAAGGCAGGAGAACCTAAATCCCTTTGGTCTCCAGAGTGCAATCGACACGAACGTCTGTGGAATTTTTCTCCAAAAGAAGCAGAAACGAGAGCCGTTGTTTTTTTTCAGAAGTATCTAAAATAAGTGTTCTGTTTCAATTCGTTTGGGTGAGTAAAAGAGAAAAAATTTTCATTCGAACTTGGTCCATATTCTTGAAATACATAAAGAAATGACCAAGGGAGAACTCATCATTTGCTCACAAAACAAAAACCATACTTTGAATCAAAATATAGAATTTAAAAGTAAAACCGATGTCCAAAACCATTGAACATCTATTAAAAAATTCGCACCTCCCTGGTCCAAGGGGGAATTTAGAACTACTTGGTTCCTTTTCCAAAACTGCATCGGCAAAGGAAATATCTGAATGTTTATCCTATTGCCACGATGATTTACATAATTCTCCAGAAGAATTTGTAGTTATGTGCGGTATTGTTGGGTTTTGTATAAAAAACAGTAATCATATAAAGAAAACTCTCTCGAACATTAGAAAATATGCCTCTCATAGCAGTTGGAGAATTAGGGAAGCTGTAGCGATAGGCATCCAGGAAATGACAGAAAACAATACAAAAGAAATATTGGAAAATTTAAAAGTTTGGATAAATGGAAATGATTTAGAAAAAAGAGCCGTTGTTGCAGCTTTATGTGAACCAAAACTCCTAAAGGAAAAAACATTTATTTTGGAGCTATTAGAAATCCTTAAGCAGATCACTATGCCCTTTGCTAAGATCGAAGGAAAACTATCCGAAAACCAAAATTCCCTACGAAAAACACTAGGGTATGGATGGAGTGTTGCCATTGTTTCTCTTCCCAAAGAAGGCAAAGCCTGTTTTGAAAAAATTGCAAAAAACAAAAACAAACAGATCCAATGGATTGTAAAAGAGAACTTAAAGAAAAACAGATTAAAAGTGATGGATAAAACTTGGGTGGAAACACTACAGAATATCGTATAACAGACTACCGTTAAACGATCTATTTGTCATTGTGGGTAAATATACTGAGATTCGAGAACTTTTAATATCTTTTTATCGAGAGTCCAAAGTTTTAAATTTTTCTGTTTCGTTTCGTAAATTAAAATGGAGTCGATAATACCGATTCCTTTTTCAAAATGTTTTTTTTCAAAGGATAAATTTCCAGCTTTAATGAAGGCTCCATTAGATAGAATATTATTTAAGCTTCTCCAGTAATGTAAAACAAACTCAATTTCGCTTTTGTTTTTACAACCTTGTAAAATTTCTCCAAAGACAACTTCATGTGCGATGACCTCCGAAGCCTCAACGAGTCCAACTAATTTTGAAAAGTAAGGTTCTTTTCCTCGGAAGAATTCAATCCAAACAGAAGTATCAACTAAAATCATTTTGTTCTATTAATTTTTCTAATTTTTTCAGCGGAAAACTGAGATGAAAATTCAAGCGGTTTGTTTCTTAATTTTTCATTAAGCTTCTTTACCTTTGCAAGTTTTACCCATTCGGATAATGCCTTTTGGAGGGAATCGGTAATATTTTTACCTTCAGTATATTTCTGAACTTCTATAATTAATTCATCAGGAAGTATTGCTGTTACTTTCATACGATATAAGATACGATGAAACTTCGGATCTGTCAAAATTTTTTTAATAATTTAATGAATGTTTAGTGAACAGTTCGTATAACAGACTTTGGTCGCATTGATCTATTCATAAATTAGTCTCAAAGGAAATGTAAGGTTCGTGCCTTAGCTAAGAAATCTTCTTGCGTTCGGGGGATAGTTGTTTGAGAGGATTATTGATCCAACTGCTCGAAGGGGGACTCGCCCTCTCCGCTGTTCGGACTTCCTGTCCGAACCACGCTTCGAGGCACGGTTTTGTTCGTCGCCTTCCGTCCAGGTCGGCTTGTCCGAATCATTGCTCCCTATGGGTCGCAAGCGATTTGGCTCACAAAACTGTTCGAGTCGATTTTTATATATTTAACAAATGTTTTGTGATGAATAAGATACTGCTCGAAGGGGGACTCGAACCCCCACACCTTGCGGCACTACCACCTCAAAGTAGCGTGTCTACCAATTCCACCATCCGAGCGGGCGTGTATGTAGGACAGGTTAGGAAAACGGGTTCTTTCGTCAAGGAGATGAATTTTCTCTTGTCACTCCTCCTTGTCTTTCGGTAGGTTGTAGGGGTCAGCAATATGCAAGTATCCGATCTCACCTTTCGACTCAAACTCCTCTTTATTGGATTTTTCTCTCCCCTTCTTATTTTGGTTGGTCTCCTCCTATCGGCACCGTATTGGCTAAAATCATCGGAAACTTACCAAAAATCAGATATTGCGGTTTTAGAAATTGCAAACACTTGGCCAACAAAAAAGAATTTAAAATCCGTTGTTACTTTATCCAGCCGGTCTGATTTTAAAAAACTGATTCTTGTTATACGAGAGGATAAGTCACAAAACCAAGTATTTTCCCCTTTGGAAGTCGAAACTAAAATTAAGGAACAACTTGTTTCACTAGGATTAAGCCAGAACTTACTCTCTTCACTCATAATCCAAACATCCAAAATGGGTGACACAGACGAGGCATCCAAAAACCTATTAAAAATAGCCGTTTCTGACAATCTGGTAAGCATTTTACTTCTTTGTAGGGAGTATGAAACCAAAAGAGTGTTAGGAACCTATCGTAAAACCTTAGCCAGTTTGCCCATCAAGGTTACCGCTTACGGATTTCCTTCAGAGGTTTCCGGTTCCAATTGGTTTTTAACAGAAGATGGGGTCAGAGAAATCACCGGTGAATTTGTACGTTATCTGTATTCTTATATTAGAGGTATCCTTTAAATGGATGAAATCAAAGATTCCAACGAACTGATAGAACAACGCATTCAAAAAATTAACGATTTAAAAGCGAAAGGAATCAATCCCTATCCTCTTCGTTTTTTCCCCAATGCCGATTCAAAATCCCTAATCGCCGGATTTGATCCAAACCAAACGGAAAAAAAGTCCTTCAAACTAGGTGGACGTTTGCATGCAAAACGTGTGATGGGAAAGGCAAGTTTTGCTCACTTAAAAGATGCAGAAGGTCTTATCCAATTGTATGCAACTCGTGATGATTTAGGTGAAGAAAACTATTCTCTATTTAAGTCATTAGATTTAGGAGATTGGATTGGAATTGAAGGTTGGTTATTCCAAACACAAAAAGGAGAAACCACCCTTCACTTAACAAGTGTTCAACTTCTTGCAAAATGTATCCGCCCACTTCCTGTTGTCAAAGAAAAAGACGGAGTGATTTATGACGCTTTCTCTGACGTAGAACAAAGATATCGTATGCGTTATGTGGATTTGGTTGTGAACGAAAATGTAAGGGAAACATTTAAAATGCGTTCCCGAATCATTTCTGAAATTCGTAAATTTTTAACCAATGAAGGATTTTTGGAAGTAGAAACTCCAATGATGCAACCGATTGCTGGAGGTGCTGCCGCAAGACCATTTGTCACCCACCACAACACACTCGATATGGAGTTATTTTTACGAATTGCACCAGAGCTCTATTTAAAACGACTGATTGTTGGTGGAATGGATCGAGTGTTTGAACTCAACCGTAACTTTCGTAACGAAGGAATCTCCACAAAACACAATCCAGAATTTACCATGATGGAAGCCTATATGGCTTTTGGTGATATGGAAACTATGTTATCACTCACAGAGAGAATGATTGTTTCTGTTGCACAGTCGATTGGAAAAGGTTTAAAGTTTGCTTATGGAAAAGACCAAATTGATTTATCGGCTCCATGGAAACGTGCAAAATATATTGATATCATTAAAGAATATTCTGGAATTGATTTTAGTAAAATCACTGATCTAAATGATGCCATCGCCCAGGCAAAGTCCAAAGGAGTGGATTCTTCTGATTCCGTTTCTATTTGGAAGGTATGTGATGACGTGTTTAGTTCTCTTGTAGAACCACACCTCATCCAACCAATTTTTATCACTGATTTTCCAAAAGAACTCTCACCTCTTGCAAAATCAGGGGAAGATGATCCCAAATATGTAGAACGATTTGAACCTTACGTGGCAGGTCGGGAAATCGGAAACGCCTTTACTGAGTTAAATGATCCTTTCGACCAAAGAGAAAGGTTTGAAGAACAAGTAAAACAAAGAGAAGCTGGGGACGACGAAGCCTTTATGATGGACGATGATTATATTCGTGCTTTGGAATATGGACTCCCACCTACAGGTGGTCTTGGGATTGGAATTGACAGGCTTGTAATGTTACTCACTGACTCGCACTCCATCCGAGATACCATTCTTTTCCCACTGATGCGACCAGAATAAAATTCTGGAATCCAAATACCAAGTGTCCTTGGAGATTTTTCTCTCTTTCAAAAAATTTGAGAAATGTCTTTGGGGATAAAAAAAGCCTCCGAGGATTTTGTCCTGGAGGCTTTTTAATTTAGAAAGCTATAACCATTACTTTTTGTTAATATTGAGTTTTGGTTCCGACTCGATCGTGCGAATCAGTTTGGATAAATTCGACTGAAAGTTTGCAGTTTGGCCCGAACTTAGACTGAAGTTAAGGGTCTCTTTTCTATTTGTATAACTAACCGCAATGTTTTGGCTTTCTCCAATTTTTGGAATGAGTTCGGATGAGATCGCAGAGCTAATGATAATGGTATCAGAATAATCGGTATTTGTCCGTTTGAGATTGTACCATGTATCCCCTAACTTCAAAGACACACCAATGGGAATGTCTACGTCAAAGGTTCCAATTTCGTAGAGAAGGAAATATTGCACAAGGCCCGTTCCATTCTCTCTTTCTGCTTTAAAATACATACAAGGGCGTTTTCCAGGAAACAACCCAAGAAATTTTCGCAAACAGATCTCTTTGGAAATTGCCGTTTGTTGCTCTAAGGTTGGTTCCGGTGTGACCACATAGGCTTTGGTTCCCGAGCAGGAAACAACAACCAAAAAAGTGAGAAAAATGGAGGAAATTCGGGTGAGGGAGAAGATTCTTTCCATGGTAAGCTCAACCTTTTTCGAGGTGCAAGGTTTAGCAAAGGAAAAAATCCTGTTCCTATGGTATCTTATCCCAAAGGAAAAATAAAAGTCCTACTCCTGGAAAACATCCACAAGGATGCTTACGAACTTTTCCACCGAGACGGTTTTGACGTCACCCTCGTCAAAGATGCGATGGAAGAAGCGGAACTCATCGAAAGAATAGCAGACGTACATGTTTTAGGCATTCGCAGCAAAACTAATGTTACGATCAAAGCTCTTGAAAATGCTAAAAAATTAATGACCATTGGATGTTTCTGCATTGGGACAAACCAAGTGGAATTAGAAGAAGCAGAAAAACGTGCAGTCCCTGTCTTCAATGCACCTTACAGCAATACAAGATCCGTAGCAGAACTTGTGATCGCAGAGATCATAATGCTCGCACGAAAAGCAACAGACCAGTCTCGAGATGTTCACTTGGGCAAATGGAATAAAATTGCAAAAGGTTGTTTCGAAGTCCGAGGAAAAACACTTGGGATCATTGGTTACGGACATATTGGATCACAAGTATCGGTATTGGCTGAGTCAATGGGAATGAAAGTAGTTTTTTATGATATCATTTCAAAACTGCCACTTGGGAACGCATCCTCTGTCCATACTTACGAAGAACTTCTCAAACAATCTGACTTTATCACCTTCCATGTTCCAGAAACAGAAGAAACAAAGAACCTCTTTCGCAAAGAACACTTAAATCTAGTAAAGCCTGGGGCTTACCTATTAAACCTTTCTCGCGGAAAGGTTTTAGAGATCGATGCTCTTGTTGAAGGTTTGAAGTCTGGAAAACTTGCCGGTGCCGGAGTGGATGTATTTCCAGAAGAACCAAAATCAAATGATGATCCTTTCGTAAGTCCATTACAAGGTTTACCAAACGTCATTCTTACACCGCACGTCGGTGGTTCAACGGAAGAAGCTCAAAAGAACATTGGATCAGAAGTGGCTGAAAAACTTTTGAAGTATGTGAATAATGGTTCTACTACTTTTTCAGTAAACTTTCCTAATATTGAATTAGGTAGTTTGAAATCGGGTTACCATAGAATTCTCAATATCCACCAAAACCAACCAGGTTTTTTACGAGATATCAACTCCATCATATCCGATTTAGGTGGAAATATTCTAACACAAAACTTGAGTACGTCAGCAAACATTGGTTATTTGAGTATGGAAATTGATAAAAACTTGGGTGATGAACTAAAAGACAAAATCAAAGCCCATAAACATTCGATCCGGACTCGAATCCTCTATTAAAACTTTGGGAAGGATTAGTTCAAATGATAGAAATCCTTCCCATCTTTACAAACTCACCACTCAGAAATTATAGTTACCTCGTTTATTCCAATCGGACAGGTGAGGCATATTGTATCGATCCCCTTGATGTTAAACAGATCCTAAACCATTCACAAAAGTTGGGAGTGAAGATCAAAGGAATCCTGAATACCCACGAACATGGTGACCATACCCAAGGCAATTTAGAATTAAAGGAAGAAACAAAAGCGATTGTCTACGGACATAAAGATGCA
This sequence comes from Leptospira bourretii, assembly GCF_004770145.1. Taxonomy (NCBI): domain Bacteria; kingdom Pseudomonadati; phylum Spirochaetota; class Leptospiria; order Leptospirales; family Leptospiraceae; genus Leptospira; species Leptospira bourretii. The sequence continues at coordinate 227,191 of NZ_RQFW01000019.1, forward strand.
AAACACAAAATCCCTGGGATGGATCAAATTCTAAAAGAAGGTGACCTTGTTTTTTCCGTAGAAGAAGAATCATTGGCTGTTTGGGATACACCTGGCCATACATTTTCCCACCTAAGTTTTGTTCGCAAAAACCCCAAAACCATCCTAGGGATTTTTTCCGGAGATACTTTATTTAATGCAGGTGTGGGAAATTGTTTTCGAGGCGGAGACCCAAACGTTTTATATGAGACCATTCAATCTCGTTTTGAATCCCTACCCGATTCTTGTTTGTTATATCCTGGACATGATTATTGGGATAATAATTTAAATTTTGCCGAACATGTGGACCCAAAGAATGTCTTTCGGGACAATTACAAATCTTCCTTAAAACCTTTTCAAATTTCGGAAATGGGTGACGAAAAAAACCTAAACCCATTTTTTAGAAGGAATACAAACTCAGTCAAAGACCGACTAACGGAGCTAAAGGAAACATTCACGAATGATCGTTCCATATTTTTGACACTTCGAAAACTAAGAGATCATTGGTAATTTTGTATTTTACAAACGACAAAGAAAAGACAAACTTTAGCCAATGACGATCATTACTATTTGTTTACTTGTTTCAATCGGCCAAATTTATTTAGCAAAAGGAATTGTTGCCATCGCCATGGCAAAAGAAGGAAAAGGTTACGATAACCATCATCCTAGAATGCAACAATCAAAACTCACTGGTTGGGGTGCTCGTGCAAACGGTGCACATCAAAATGGGTTTGAGGCATTTTCCATTTTTTCTGTCGCCATTTTATTCAATCTTCTCCAGGAAGTTGATTTTTATTGGTTAGAAATTCTTGCGATGAGTTTTGTGGCTTTGCGTTTTTTATATATTTATCTTTATATTGCGGATTTACCGAAAGCTAGGTCAACCGTTTGGACTTTAGCATTTCTTTGTACAATGTTGATCTATTTACTACCGATTCTCCCTTGAAAAAAATCAACTTTCCCTATTTCACTTTTTTTCTCCTTTGTTTTGTCAGTTTTTTTCTCTATGCCCAAACAGAAGAAAAAGAAGAACCAAAAGAATTACTCTCAAAGGAGTTTGATTTTCAAAAAGCCAAACGAATTCTCAAACGTTTTTATAAAAAGGTGGGAACTGACTTCTATTGTGGTTGTTCCTTTACAGAAGATAAAGAAAACTTTGGAAGGCTCAAAATCGATTTTTCATCCTGTGGACTCACAAGCAGAAAAGACAACCATCGCCAAACATGGATTGAGTGGGAGCATATTGTACCTGCTCATAGTTTTGGGAGCAGTCGTGAATGTTGGACCCAGAAAAACTGTGAGGCCAATGGAAAACCAGTGCGGGGAAGAAAATGTTGCAGGGCCACCGATCCTGAATTTAATCGAATGGAAGCGGATATGCACAATATTGTTCCTGTTCCCGGTGAAATCAATGCAGACCGTGGAACCTTCTCGTATGGAGAAATTGAAGGTGAAGAAAGAAACTATGGGTTATGTGATTTTGAAATCAATTTCAAAGAACAAACAGCAGAACCCAAACCAAACATTCGCGGTGATATTGCTCGAACCTATTTTTATATGGAATGGAAATATGGAATTCCTGTTCCAGAAAATAGAAGAAAACTTTATGAATCTTGGAACCAACTGGATCCACCCGATACCTTTGAAATTCGAAAAAATGAAATCATCGAAAAAATCCAGAAGGTTAAAAATCCATTCATTGATTGAATCGCAAACTACATTCGGATTCTAAAAAATTACGAAAGACCATCATCCTTCTGGAAGGAGTCCGGTTACTCGGATGGATCACCCAGACACTTCCAAAGTTTTCTAAGGGTTGGTCGGTGAGGATGGGAATCAGTTTTCCTTCTTGGATATATTCTTCTATGTCCCAAAAGGAACGAATGAGAACCCCTTTTCCTTTCAGTCCCATTTGCACAAGGCTTGCAGCATCATTTGACAAAAAGTATCTCTCCTTTGTCACATCACTCAAAGACAAATGAGTTCCAGAAAATTGAATCGTTTTATGTAATTCCAAATACAAAAGATTATGCGTTTCTAAATCCTTTGGAGAAAGAATTTTCTTTCTCATTTTCAAATATAACGGACTCGCCACAATTGAAATTTTATTTTTAAATAATTCCATTCCAACAAGCCCCGATGGAATCTCTGTTCCGACACGAATTCCAATATCAATCGACTCTTCCATAAGATCGAGCAAACTATCTGTAACGATAAGCTGGATGGTAATTTTAGGATTTTGTTCTTGGAACTTTTCGATGATTTCGGATATAAAATTCTTTGCCATAGAACTCACACAAGTGACCCTAAGGATTCCCTCTAACTCATCTTTGTTGGTTAATGAATTTTCTAGTTCTTTCACACTCTCAATGACAGAGATTACTTTTGGAAAAATTAGGTCAGCCTCTCTTGTGGGGATCACCTTTCTTGTATTCCGATAAAACAACTGAGTGTTCCAAAGTTTTTCTAAACCCTGGATTCTTTTGGCAACCGCTGCCTTTGTTAACCCCAAGCGCCCGGCAACTTGGGTAAAACTACGTTCCTGGACCACCAAAACAAAGGTTTTTAGGTCATCTAGGTCTCGAATGGGTGAAATCATCACTCTATTGTAAATCAAATATATACAATCAGTCAACTAACTATCAAATTGAGTATTTTTGATTTACGAATTGCCCTCTCCTAAGAAACCGGGCAAATGAAAGCAATTGCCGCAGTTTATGATTCCATTGAGAAAAAATCCATATTACAAATATTAGATGTTCAGAAAGAACCAATGGGACCCCACGATGTTCGAATTGAAGTCAAAGCGATTTCAGTCAATCCAGTCGATTATAAAGTCAGAAATTCGATCACAAAGGAAAATCCAGGTCCAAGGATTTTAGGATGGGACGGCGCAGGTGTTGTGACGGAACTTGGTGCAAAGGTATCCACTTTGCAATTGGGAGACGAGGTTTTTTATGCAGGTGATCTCAAAAGACCAGGCAGTAATGCTGAATTCCAAGTAGTGGATGAGTTTATAGTAGGAAAAAAACCAAAAACTCTTAGTTTCAAAGAAGCTGCATCCCTTCCTTTAACAACGATTACTGCCTATGAGTCCATTTTTGAGAAATTAAAATTGGATCCAATGACAAATAAAACAGTTCTTGTTGTGGCAGGTGCTGGGGGTGTGGGAAGTATCACCATCCAAATTTTAAAACAAAAAACAAATGCAAAGGTCATTGTGACGGCTTCCCGAAAAGAATCGATTACTTGGGTCAGTTCCCTCGGTGCTGATTTGGTAGTAAATCCAAACAAAGATTACCTGGAGCAAATCCAAACGTTTGGACTCAATGGAGTTGATGAAGCCCTCCTTTTGAGTGATCCGAAAGACCATTTTGAAAATTTGGCAAAGGTTCTCCTCCCCTTTGGAAATATATGTTCGATCGTCGAATCAGGATCTCCCCTCAATATGAACCTTCTCAAATCCAAAAGTAATGGATATTTAAATGAGTTTATGTTTACAAAATCCATGTACCAAACAGAAGACCGAATCAAACAAAAACAACTGTTAGAAGAAATAGCGGAACTTGTGGACAAAGGAAAAATTTTCCCAACAAACAAATTAGATTTGGGAGAGATGACTGTCGAGAGTCTAAACAAAGCACACGAACTATTACAAACAGGAAAAACGATTGGTAAAATTGTACTTGGAGGAATCAAAAAATGAATACAGGTCTAAAAGACAAAAAAGTTTTGGTGACAGGATCCACAAAAGGGATTGGATTTCAAACCGCACTGAGTTTTACAAAAGAAGGTGCGGAAGTGTTCCTCCACGGTAGGTCGGAAGAAGATGTAAAAGTGGCCATTTCCAAAATCAAAGCAATCGTACCGAATGCAAAGTTAGGTGGGGTATCCGCAGATTTAGCAATAGAGGAAGGTATCCAAAAATTAACAAAAGAAATTCCAGAACTTGATGTACTGGTGAACAATGCAGGATACTTTGAGCCGAAACCTTTTTTTGAAATCAAAAGAGAGGATTGGAAAAGAATGTATGAAACCAATGTCTTAAGTGGTGCCGAACTCACCCAATATTACTTAAAAGGGATGATCCAAAGAAACTACGGCCGCATTGTTTTTGTTTCAAGTGAATCGGCTCTGAACATTCCCGTCGAAATGGTTCACTATGGGATGAGTAAAACCGCACAACTTTCGATTGCGAGAGGAAGTGCCGAAGTTTGTAAGGGAACAAGTGTCACAGTCAATTCGGTTTTGCCTGGCCCTACGCTTTCGGAAGGAGTGGAAGATTTTATCGAGTCCCTGGCAAAGGAAAAGGGAAAATCAAAAGAAGAAATGGCAAAGGACTTCATTCGAGAAAATAGACCCTCATCCTTAGTCGGACGTTTTGCAAAACCTGAGGAAATTGCTAATGTCATCCTCTTCCTTACAAGCGAACTTGCATCAATGATCAACGGTGCCTCCGTTCGAGCTGATGGAGGAGTCTATAAATCGATCTAAAACCCGGATCTTGGATGGTCCGGTTTTTCTAAAAATAGGAAAAGGAATTTTGCTTCATTTACAGAAAACCGGCAAATTTCCAAGCTGGAACCAGTATGAAAGAATATGACATCATTGTCATTGGGGCGGGGGCAGGAACCAAACTTGTGACCCCACCTTCCAAGATCGGAAAAAAAGTCGCTGTTTTTGAAAAGGAAACTCCGGGAGGGACTTGTCTCAATCGGGGTTGTATCCCTTCCAAAATGGTGATTTATCCTTCTGAACTCATACGTATGGCAGAGGATACGGAAAAATTCCCTGTATTTTTTAAAGAGAAACCTGTAGCTGATGTCACAAAAATTTTCAAACGAGTGAATGAGGCGGTAAAATCAGATTCCGATTCCATTCCCATCGCTTACGAAAAAAATCCAAATATAGACTATTACCCAAAACAAGTTCGATTCATAGCTAATCGTATCCTTTCCGATGGAGAAGAAACCTATACCGCCAAACATATATTTATTGTTACGGGGACAAGACCCAATATCCCAGATATCCCTGGACTAAAAACAACTCCCTTTTGGACTTCGAGAGAGGCACTGTCCCCGGACAAGTTTCCAAAATCACTCATCATCATTGGTGCCGGATTTATTTCTTTGGAACTGGGTGCCGCTTATAAAGCCTATGGTTCTGAGGTAATCGGACTTACACGAACAGATATTTTGCGAACAGCAGATGGTGAGATCAAAAAAGAATTAAACAAACATTTACCCTTCCCCATCGAATCTCATTATCAAATCGAAACAGTAGAATTCAAAGATGATCTTTTTTTTGTTACAGGAGTTACCAAGGAAGGAAAAAAGACCATTCATTCTGCTGAACGACTCCTAGTGGCCACGGGTATTCGACCAAATACAGATGACCTTGGACTCGAACATACTAAAATCAAAACAAACGTTAGTGGATACATCCAAGTGAATGATCACTTAGAAACCACAGAACCTGGAATTTATGCTTTCGGGGATGTGATCGGTAGGTATTTTTTTCGCCATAGCGCCAATTTTGAAGGGGAATATCTTTTTGACCTTTTGTATGGAAAAAAAGAAAACCAACCCATCCAATACCCTCCCATGCCGGAGGCTGTTTTCACACACCCTCAAATTGCAAGTGTTGGATTCACAGAAGAGGAACTCCTCCAAAAACAAATTCCCTATTACAAAGGTGTAAACCCCTATTCTTCCAGTGCCACTGGGATGGCAAGAATGTCAGATTCCGGATTTGTGAAAGTGCTAGTTTCCAAAGAAACCGAACAGGTGCTTGGTGCTCATATCATAGGTGAGGAAGCAGCAAACCTCCTCCACCAAATCCTACTCGGAATGTATTTAAAAGCCAAACTAGATGATTTTTTGGGAATGATCTATATCCATCCCGCCATTTCGGAGATCACAAGAAATGCTTTTCGAAAAGTAAAAGAAGAAAAACTGAAAGGTGAGAAATGAAAAAGTTTTTATTCAACCGTTATGACAAAGAAACCTTAAAAAAACGTGTGGAAATGGACACAAGGGAACGCCGTGTCATTTCCTTTTACCGTTATGTGAAACTGGAAGACCCAATTCAATTTCGGGACAAACTATATGATGCCTTTGAAGATTTAGGTATCCTCGGTAGAATTTATTTAGCAAAAGAAGGGATCAATGCCCAATTTTCAATCCCGATTGAAAACTATGAAGCCCTACGTTCGGCAGTAGATTCCATTCCCGAACTAAACAAAATCTATTTTAATGATGCTGTCGAAGATAAAAAAGAAAGTTTTATCAAACTCGCCATTAAGGTTCGCAAAAAAATTGTAGCTGATGGACTTGATGATTCAAAATTTGATCCTTCGGATGTTGGAACTCATCTAACACCTCTCGAGTTTCATGAAGCCCTTTCCGAACCTGGTGTGGTTGTGGTGGATTTACGAAATAATTATGAATCCGAAGTCGGACATTTTGAGAATGCCATTCTACCTGATGTGGGAACGTTTAGAGAAGAACTACCTCTTGTGGAAGATCTCTTAAAAGAAAACAAAGATAAAAAAATTCTACTCTACTGCACCGGTGGGATTCGTTGTGAAAAAGCCAGTGCGTATCTGAAATACAAAGGTTTTTCCAAAGTCCACCAATTGCGTGGAGGGATCATCAATTATGCAAAAGCTGTGCAAGATGCCGGAATCCCTTCTAAGTTTAAAGGGAAGAACTTTGTTTTTGATGATCGTTTAGGAGAACGAGTGACAGATGATGTTCTAACCGTTTGTTATACTTGTGGAAAACCAAGTGATCGGCATACCAACTGCGCCAATCTCGGTTGCCATGTTCTTCTTGTTCAATGTGAAGATTGTTCTAAAGAACTTCTTGGTTGTTGTTCCGAGGAATGTAAAAATATCATCTTACTCCCAGAAGATGTACAAAAAAACTTACGAAAAGAAAATATCAAAAACAAAAAGTATCCGACACACCATCTAACAAGGAAACTAGTAGGAAGATAAATGCAAAAATACGCAATCGAACTCGAAGGTCTAGAAAAAACATATGCCAATGGAGTGAAAGCCCTTCGTTCCATAAATCTGAAAGTAGAATCAGGAGATTTTTTTGCCTTACTTGGACCCAATGGTGCAGGGAAATCAACAACCATTGGAATTTTAAGTTCTCTGATTAATAAAACAGGAGGGAAAGTCAAAATCTTTGGAACAGACATTGATTTGCAACCTGACCTTGCCAAAACCTTTCTTGGGATTGTTCCCCAAGAATTTAATTTTGGAATTTTTGAAGCTGTGGAACAAATCCTAATCAACCAAGCAGGTTTTTACGGAATCCCATACAAAGAAGCCAAGGAAAAAGTTGAATATTACTTAGAAAAACTATCACTGATCGACAAACGGAAGTCAGCTGCAGGCCAACTCAGCGGAGGGATGAAACGAAGACTGATGATTGCAAGGGCCCTCGTCCACGATCCCCAACTTCTGATTTTAGATGAACCCACAGCAGGTGTGGACATCGAAATCCGTAGGTCGATGTGGGAATTTTTAAAAGAACTAAACCAAGCCGGAAAAACCATCATCCTCACTACCCATTACCTGGAAGAAGCAGAATCTCTATGTAAGAACATAGCCATCATCGATAAAGGAGAGATTGTGGAAAACACTTCAATGAAAAAACTCCTCCATCGTTTGGACAAAGAAACTTTTATTATCGATTTAAAAAAATCGATCAAATCGAAACCAATCTCAAAAAAGTTCACCTGGGACTGGTTAGATGACCATAGTTTAGAAGTTCAGTTGGATAAAAAAGAATCGGTGAACCAATTGTTTACCGAACTTACAAAACTGAACTTAGAAGTTCTGAGCCTTAGAAATAAATCCAATCGATTGGAAGAACTCTTTTTATCATTAACAGGAAAAAACTAATTATGTGGAAACAAAACTTCACAGCCTTACAGACCATTGTGCGAAGAGAATGGATTCGCATCATTCGGATCTGGGTGCAAACTCTTATCCCACCAGTCATCACGATGGCCTTATATTTTTTAATTTTTGGAGAACTAGTTGGTCGTCAAATTGGGAAAATAGGAGAATTTACTTATATTGAGTTCATTGTTCCGGGCCTAATTATGATGAGTGTCATTACCAATTCATACAACAATGTCGTATCTTCCTTTTTCTCCAGTAAGTTCCAGAAAAACATCGAAGAGTTACTCGTGTCACCAACCTCACCTTATACCATTGTCATCGGTTATACCTTTGGTGGTGTTGTTCGAGGAATCTTTGTGGGAATACTTGTCACACTTACCTCTCTATTTTTTACAAACCTCAGGTTCCATAATCCGTTTGTGATTCTTTTCACTGTCCTTATGACGTCCATTTTGTTTTCTTTAGGTGGGTTCTTTAATGCACTGTTTGCAAAAAAATTTGATGATGTGACTATCATTCCCACCTTCATTTTAACTCCCCTTACGTATCTTGGTGGAGTTTTTTATTCGGTAAAAAACCTACCCGGATTTTGGCAAATGGTTTCTTACTTCAATCCCATCCTTTATATGGTGAACTTGTTTCGTTATGGATTTATTGGTGTGACCGATGTAAATTTATACTTTTCTTTTGGGTTCATCATTCTACTTTCAGGAATTCTTTTTATCATCAATGTGAGGTTAATGAAAATTGGTTATGGAATCAGAAACTAAAAACTCAAGACTGAATCGAATGGAAACCATCCTTCAAGAAAAATTTCAACCTGTGTCAATCCTCCTTCGAGACGTATCTCTTGAACATGCAGGCCACCCAGGAATGACCAAGGATTCCAAAGAAACCCATTTCCGTTTGCAAATGGTTTCCTCCAAATTTTCCGGAAGATCCACGGTAGAAAACCACCGATTGGTCTACGCTGAACTCGGAGAAGAATTTAAGAAAGGCCTCCATGCTCTGGAAATGGATCTTTCTGCTCCTTAGGTGAGTCTAATCAGTATGACAAAACCCGTTCTCATCAGCTTTAAACTTTGTCCCTATGTCCAAAGATCTGTGATCAACCTTCTTGAAAAAAAAGTGGATTATGATATCAAATACATCGACCTCGCAAACAAACCTGATTGGTTTTTAAAGATCTCTCCGTTTGGGAAAGTACCCGTCTTACAAGTGGGAGACGATGTCATTTTTGAATCTGCGGTCATCAATGAATACCTAGACGAAACAAGCGCACCGGCTCTTCATCCGAAAGATCCTATCCAAAAGGCCAAACATCGCTCCTGGACAGAATTTGCCAGTGCCCTCCTTGTGGACCAATACGGATGGACGATGGCAAAGGAAAAAACAGATTCCGATAAAAAAAGAGAAGAACTCCTTTCCAAATTCAAAATCTTAGAAGCAGGCCTTCCTTCTCCCACTGGCAATTCTCTTTTCTTTGCTGGATCCAAAATGCATTTGGTGGATACTGCCTTTGCTCCATTTTTTATGCGCCTGCAATTTTTGGCCGATCACAACCCAGAACTTTATTTGCTGAATGATTTTCCAAAAATCCAAAAGTGGAGCGAAACTTTACTTTCATTGCCTTCTGTAAAGAATTCTGTTTTACCAGAAGTGCCTAAAGAATATCTTGAATTTATCAAAGCCCACCATTCCTGGATGGGAGGAATACTATAGGATGACAATCCCAGAAATCCAAAAAAAAATTGAAGATGGCCTACCCGGCTCTCGAGTGGAAATTCTTGATCCCTATCGGGACGGAGTCCATATCAAAGCAGTGGTTACCTTTTCTGGCTTTGCTGGCAAGGGCCTCATTGAACAACACCGGATGGTGTATGCCACTTTGAAAGATGAATTAAAAGAAGAAATCCATGCTTTGGCATTGGAAACTAGGAGCGAATAACCATGGAACAAGAGTTAAAGGACAAAATTGAATCCTTAATCAATTCAGAAAAAGTTTTTCTTTTTATGAAAGGAACACCGGAAATGCCACAATGCGGATTTTCAGCAGGAGTAGTTTCAACTCTCAAACAACTTGGAATTCCGTTTGGATCGTTTAATGTTCTTTCTGATATGAAAATCAGAGAAGGAATCAAAGAATTTACCAACTGGCCGACCATCCCTCAACTTTACATCAAAGGTGAATTTGTAGGTGGTCACGACATCACAGTGCAAATGGCTCAGTCTGGCGAGCTTACCAAAAAAGCAGGATAATTTTTATGATCCGCCTCTTCCAATATGATACTTGCCCTTATTGCAGACGAGTGATCCATACAACGGAAGCACTTGGTCTTGTACCTGGCAAAGACATTGAATTTGTGGAGGCATCGTACGGAACTCCTGGCCGAGCAGAAGTGGTTCGGCTTGGAGGAATTTCTCAAGTTCCTTTTCTCGTCGATGGCGATGTGCAAATGTATGAATCTGCAGACATCATCACTTACTTAAGATCAAAATACTCTTAATCGAAAGAATGTTTTTCCTTCAAAGTCGGATTACATAGAAGCAAATTTTATAGAGATTGGTTTGGAACCAAGTTCCTTCCTTCTAAAAATTCTAGTATTTTAGAATCCAAACATAAACAAATCAATCATTGAAAACCAAGTAAATCCAATATTTTATCACCAACAAACCTTGGTTTGCCGCTGTAGGGGAACTCATGGATATAAAGAACAGGATTGAAGTTGATTTCTAAGATTGCATAAGTCTTTGGATCTGGTTTTGATTCAATACTTGAGGAAATGATATCGATCCCACATATCACAGCCCCTGCGGCCTTGGCACAAGATACAGCAATGGATTTGAATTCTGGATGTACATTGTCTGTCACATCGAGGGAATCCCCACCGGTAGAGATATTTGAATTTTTTCGGAGAAAAATTTGTTCCCCTAAACTGGGAACCGAATCAAAACCTAGGCCTTGGTCTTTTAGGATTAGTGATTCCACTTCCGACATCTGGATTTTTTCCAGTGCGGTTTTATGGCCTTCTCCCCGCCTAGGATCTTCATTCTTTTTTTGGATCAGTTCCCGAATCGAACTTTTTCCATCTCCCATGACATTGGCAGGAACTCGGTTACAAACAGCCATCACCTCATCACCTAACACCAAAAATCGATATTCGGGACCTTCCATAAATTCTTCTATGATGATAGAATTGGAAAGTCCAAGAGCAATTTTCACAAAGGAAGTAAATTTTTCTAAACTATCTCCTGGCTCCGAAATTCCAATTCCCAATCCAAAGTTGGTTGTGACAGGTTTAATGACTTTCTTTTTATCTAAAAAGAAAGAATAGTCTTCCAAAGCAGATTCTAAATTTGAATAATTTCGACCCACAGGAACACGGATTCCACTCTCCTCTAACACAAGTTTGGAGGCAATTTTATTCTCCATGACAAGGTATGTCATCAAACTATCGAGTCTCGTTTTACTCGCTTCTTTGACGAACTCCGTGTGATTTCCTTGGACGAGACGTAGGAAATTTTCTTTGCGATCAACCATCTCAATTTTAATCCCTCGTGTAAGGGCATCCCGAATGATGATCTGAGTGGAAATTTCTAAATCTTCAAAGCCTGCTGGTAATGGTTTTCCCTCCGCCACTTCAAACCCCACTACAAAGTTTCAGAGGTTTAATTTGAATCGGTTTTTGATTTTTCTTTAAATGACTGCCCTCTAGGTTTTCAATCTTTTGTTGTTCGTAAATGGATTGTACACTCAAATCTTCATAATACTTGATTACGTTTGGTGGTAGTGAGTATTGTAAAAGTTCTTCTTTATGTAATTTTGCAAGTGTCAGGCCAAATTCACGAAAACTGGATTTATGAATTTTTAAATCAAGTTCTGACATTGTGGAACCTAATTGGCTTGGATCGTTCCATTTCTCCCAAAAATTTTCCCAAGCTTTACTGTAAGGGCCACTCCCATCATTTTCATCCAATAAGTCAGCGATGGGTTGAATTTCGACAAAGAGTTGGTAGGTTAAATCTCGGAGATTCATCTCCTCTCCCATAAACTTAACTTTTGTTTCTTCCTTTCTACCAAACCATGTGGTTACTTCTTGGTTTTTTCTCCAGTCTGCCATTTCCACCAAATCTGCTTTAGGTGATTCATTTAACATACAATAGAGCAGCACCATATGTAAGAAATAGAGTCTATTTTCTTCCACACCGATGGCAGAAAAGGGATCCAAATCCAAAAGCCTAATTTCTAAGTATTCCACTCCCCGTTCAACAAGGGCATCCACCACTCGTTCGTCACCTTTTGGCACTTGTTTCGGACGGACAAGAGAGTAGTATTCATTTTCCAATTGAAGGATATGGTCATTCAACTGATTGGTTGGTTTTCCATTGAACGTTTTGTATGGTGTGTATGATTTGGAAACAACCTGACACATATCAGACGCATACTCTTCCAGAGAATTTACCGAAATAGGATATTTCCCTTGCACTTTACTTGTATAACCAATACTAGAAAGTCGAAGAGTAGTTGCAAAATCCGATTTTAAAGTTTTAGAATCTAGTTTTTTAATTTGTTTTGACTCTTCTGTAAAAGTAATATCCGTTAAACTAGAAGACCCAAATAAATACAATAAAGCAGGTGAAATTCTATAAAAATTTCGAATGGTATCAAAGTATATTTGTGACTTCGTATTTGGCGTTAATGGTTTTTTAAAACGTTTTTCAGAAACTACCGACAACATACAAGTGTCGAAGGAAATATTGTAATGCACACCTGAGATCGTTTGCATCTTCTTGCCATACCGATACCCTAATCCATTTCGATAGATGGTTTTTTTTCGACCTTCTACAGAGGTTCCATAATTTCCCACTTCGATTTTATTTTCAGAAGGTAAAACTGGGGGCATACTAAAAGGCCATAAATATTCTGCATCCAATCGACTGGCAGTAAAAGCGTGTAATTCTGTCAGTTCTCGTATTGCATCCGGAATAGACTTATGTACATTTGTTGCATATTCGATTTGAGCTTCGGCAAAATCGGTTTTAATGAGTGGGTGGGTTAAACTGGAGCCCAAAGATTTCGGATGTGGGTTTGCGGAAATTTGAGATTTTCCGTCCACACGAACACTTTCTCTCTCTAATCCATGTTTGGCGCTTAGTAAACAGGCTCTGTATTCTTCTGATAATAAATTACGGGTTGAATTTTTTTTGTTCGATGTTAATAACTTTGATTTCATGGTTTAAAAACCTAAAGGGACTCCTTCCCCTTTGGGATCTGACACGCCAATCAGACGGTCTCCCTCTCTCACAACGGCAAATACTTTCGCACGATGCCTAATATATTGGACTTGGTAAAATGGTAATTCCGTTTGCGGAAAGGAGTCTTTTATTTCTGGATCTAAAAAAATACGATCTGGTTGGAATTGGTGGTGGATTCTCGGATACGAAACACTTTCATAAAGGCCCTCTTTTTGGACCAAATACCGGTATAAGGTATTGAAGATGGAAGTGGGAATTTGTGAACCACCGGGAGCTCCAATCACCATCTTGGTTTTCCCAACCTCATCCAGAAGGATGGTTGGGCTCATACTGGAAAGTGGAGTTTTCCCAGGTTCAATCGCATTTGCCTTGGAACCAATAAGTCCGTAGAGATTCGGAACACCCGGTGCGACAGCAAAATCATCCATTGTATTGTTCAGAACAAGACCAGTGCCCGGGACCATCTGCACTGCCCCAAAAATTCCATTGATGGACTGCGTGGAAGAAACAGCATTTCCATCCTTATCCATAATCGAGATATGAGTGGTATTATAAGATTCAGATTTTTTACTTTCTTCTTTTGGCCCGGGCCAACTCCCCGAAACTACTTTTTTTTCAATTTCGTTTACTTCCTCTTTGGCATAACCTAAAGACAAAAGTTTGGGAACGGGCACTGTTGTGTAGAATGGATCTCCTCCTAGTTCGGCTCGGTCCCGATAAGCCACCCGCATCGATTCGATGATGCGAATCATTTCCCCCACATCCCCCGAAGGAAATGACTTTCGTTTTTGCATTTCCGAATATAAATTCATCATCGTCACGAGATGAACACCAGAACTAGGTGGTGGCATGGTGAGGACAGTATGTCCCCAAGTTGAACTTACCAAAGGATCCGTCACCCGAACTTGATAGGTTTTGAAATCATCACTTGTGATGAAGTTTTCATATTCCGAATAATAGTTGGTCACCAGTTGGATGGTTTCCCCTTCGATAAACTCTTTCTCTGCATTTTCAACAATACGTTCCAAAGTTTTTGCCAGATCTTCTTGGATGAGAAGTTCACCTTCCCGAATGGCACGGTTATCAATCCCAAAAACTTTTTTCATGGCTGGATTCATTTCTGGCCAAGTTTTCGAGACCACATTTGCTAAATCAGCATACACAGAAAAACCATTCTTCGCATAACGAATCGAAGGTGCTAAAATCGCACTTAATGGTAATTTCCCATGTTGTTTTTGGATTTGTAAAATTCCCTGTACGTTTCCCGGAACCCCTGCACTGTAGGCACCTTTTAAAGTTTTACCAGAAACCACTGAGCCATCTGGATTTAGGTAAAAAGAAGAAGTCCCTTTCTTCGGAGAACGTTCTCTGAAATCGTAAGCCCATTTTCCTTTTTGGGGCAAAACAATAACTGCAAATCCTCCCCCGAATAAACCTGTGGAATGAGGACGAAGGACGGAGATCGCAAAACTAGAAGCGGCAAAAACATCCACCACATTCCCCCCTTGTTTCCAAACCTCCATCCCTGCTTGAGAGGCCAGAGGGTGGTCGGAAGAAATGATGATCTCTTTTCCTGAAAATTCATAACGATCCCGTTTTGTATCGGCTCCCTCAATCTGTGGGAGATGAAGTTTGGTTTCTTCCTTTCCCGAAAAAGATCCTTGTAAAAAAGGAATCGTCTCACAACTGTTAAAGACAAATAAAAAAAGGAAAAGGAGACGGATTTTAAAAGGAAAATTCAATCGAAGATCCCCATTTGCATTTTGGCTTCTTCGCTTGCCATAGAACGAGGTTCCCACTTCGGATTCCAAACGACATGGACCACCGCTTCGTTAATCCCATCTACCCGAAGGGCATGGTTTTCAATGTCTTGTTTCATCTGGGGGCCGGCGGGACAAGCAAGCGAAGTATAGGTCATAGTGATGTCCGCTTTTTCACCTTCTACCTTGATATCATAAATCAAACCTAGTTCAATGAGTGAGATGCCGATTTCCGGGTCTTCCACCATACGAACACTATGGAATACTTCCCATTCCTTTTCTGTTTCTGGATCACGAATCATAAATTACCCTCTCTGAATTTTACTAAGGTCTGCCAAGGAAGGAGACCGCAACGATAACGGCCGGGATGGTTACGAAGGACCTTCCAAAAGGATATCTCTTCTTCGTCTCCAATCAAACAAGAATCCTCACCATCCAAAAAATTTTTCCGATCTAGTAGATAAGACTGGAATTGGTCTGGGGTAAGTCCTTCTTTCTTTCGAAAAAGAAGACCTGCCGCAGCCGAGCAGATCGAACAAGACTCACCACCAAGTCCCAAAATCTGGAAGTTATGGTCTTCTTTCTCTTGGTAATAAATATAAATTTCATCGCCGCAAAGAGGATTGAGACCTTTTAGTGTTTGGTAAGGAACCGAAGGTTTCTCCCATAACCCGAAGGATTTCCATCGTAGGAAATCTTCAAATTTACTTTCTTGCGACACGACCAAAGATTGATTTTACTTTTTCAATCGAATGTACGAGGGCATCGATGTCTTCTTTTGTATTGTATAAATAAAAAGAAGCACGACAAGTCCCAGGAATGGATAATTGTTTCATCAGAGGTTGGCAACAGTGGTGGCCCACACGAATCGCAACCCCTTCTTCATCCAGAATGGATCCTACATCATGGGGATGGATTCCGTCCATCGTAAAGGATACAACTCCTCCTCTTTTGTCTAAATCTTCTGTTCCATAAATATGAAGGCCACCAATTCGATTGAGTTTTTCTAATGCATACTCGGTTAACATCCGTTCGTGTTCTTTGATGTTTTTCATCCCTACTTTTTGTAAGTAATCAAGTGCATGACTAAATCCAATCACACCAGCGATGTTGGGAGTCCCTGCTTCTAGTTTTGCCGGAAGGGCCGCATATGTAGATGTTTCCAGTTCCACAGATTCGATCATGTCCCCACCACCAAGCCAAGGTGGCATAGCTTCCAGAATTTCTTCTTTTCCGAAAAGAACTCCCACCCCTGTTGGCCCAAGCATCTTATGGGCGGAAAATGCATAAAAGTCCACGTCCATATCCACCAAATGGATGGGCATATGGCAGGCTGCCTGCGCCCCATCAACCAAAACTTTTGCGCCCACTTGGCGGACACGATTGATAATCCTTGTTAGGTCATGAACCGTTCCGGTCACATTGGACATCTGACTGATAGCGACAAGTTTTGTCCGTTTGGTGATGATTTCATTCAAGTTAGATAAATCGTAAGTGGTATCTTCCTGGATAGGAATGAATTTTAAAAATGCCTTTTTCTCTAAAGCCAACATTTGCCAAGGCACTAGATTGGAATGGTGTTCCTGGACGGATAATACAATCTCATCCCCCTCACTTATATTGGTTCGACCCCAGGTCTGCGCCACTAAATTGATGGCATCGGTTGTTCCACGAGTGAAGATGATTGCTTTTGCACACTGTGCTTGAAAAAAATGAGAAGTTTTAATCCTTGTGCGTTCAAAAAGTTCGGTTGCATGTTGGGATAAATAATATACTCCCCTATGGATATTGGCATTATCGTTCGTATAATATTGGTTCGTTGCATCAATCACCGACTGGGGTTTTTGGGAAGAAGCACCATTGTCTAAATATACAAGCGGTTTGCCATTTGGCAAAATGCGAGATAAAATAGGAAAGTCCTTTCTGATTTGGTAAGGATCTAAACTCATACCGCCTCCAAGTCTACTTCCAAATCATCTCCGTTCACTCGTACCGGAAAAATCACAAGGGGTTCTGTTGCCGGAAGAGCCAATACCTTTCCCGTGCGGACATCAAACTTTGCAAAATGCCTTGGACAAGTGATGACGCATCCTTCTAATTTTCCGCAAGAGATTTCTTCTCCATCATGCGTACAAGAATCTTCAAACGCAAAGAATTCCCCTTCGACTTTTGTCACAACAACATTAAAATGACGGGTTTTGACTACCACCAAACTGCCTTCACCAACTTCGGAAACAGAGATTAATTTTTTAAAGGCCATCATTTGCCTCCTACAAGAATCTCTTTGATTTCAGATTCTAATGATAACTTTATATCTTCTGAAAATCCAATCGAATGAATGGTTTCACCATAAAAGGCAGTGACAAGTAAAGACTTTGATTCTTCTGGAGTGAGTCCGCGTGACAAAAGATAAAAATACTGTTCCTCATCGATGTCTCCGACCGTTGCCCCATGTGTACAAGATACATCTTCTGCAAGAACTTCCAATTTAGGATTGGCCTCTGCTCTTGCCTTTTTATTCAACGATAGGTTAAACGATTCTTGGTGAGCAGTCACCTTTTTTAAGTTTGGTGGAATGATCAAATTTCCCGTAAAAATATGGTGGGATTTATCAGTCACAATGGCTTTGTAACTAATTTTACTAGTGGTAAAATCCGCATGATGGAACATTTCCATATCTAAATCCTTAAGGTTTCGACCGCCAAGAGCAGACACCCCATCTACAGTCACTTCCGCACCTTTCCCAAGTAAATGAGCATGCAAAAACAATTTAGAACGAAATCCGCCCATAGGATAATAGTGATATTTTACATGGGAATCATTTCGGCCAAGAATACAAACATTACGGAAACGGTATAAATCCGGATCACTCAATTCACGATCCAAAATCTCTAAATAAGAAGAATCATCTGCAATATAAAAATCCAAAGCCGAAGTCAGATGTAGGTTATCCGAATCATGTTGGTTTTTGAATTGGATTTGTGTTTTGGTTGTTTTTCCCTTTGTGAGATAAAAAATCCGTACGGAATGTTTTGGTTTATCCCCTTCTTCTTCAAATTCAAAATCCGACTCTCCCTCTTCCAGAAGAAAAACTTCGTATTTAGATGCAGCAACCAAACTAAGAAAAGCAAAATAATCCTTTGGTGTGTATTTTAAAATATCTGTAAAAATGGAATCAATGACTTCCTCAGATAATGCCTGTTCTGCTGAATTTTCTTCAGACGAAACACTGATGATTTCCTTTGGATCAAATTGTAATTCGTTCCAATCTACAGAACCAATTGGGAATTTTCTCCATGCTTCTTCTGAATCTTTTGGAATTTCTAACTGATTCCAAATTTCGAATAAGGCGGAATGAAATTTTGGATTTTGTTCTTTTGTGAGAACCAATCGATTTTTGATGAGTGAGGAATTCATTTGACCCCTTCTCTCTCCAAAATCCAATCATAGCCAACTTCCTCTAGTTTTAAGGAAAGGTCCTTGCCACCAGTTTCTAAAATTCGTCCATCAGCAAACACGTGTACAAAATCAGGAACAATATAATTAAGCATCCTTTGGTAATGGGTGATGAGTAGAATAGAACGTTCTGGATTTCGATTCGAATTGATTCCTTCCGAAACAATGCGAAGTGCATCAATATCCAAACCAGAATCGGTTTCATCCAAAATGGATAAAACTGGTTTTAACAAACTCATCTGTAAAATTTCAGCTCGTTTTTTTTCCCCACCGGAAAAACCATCGTTCACATAACGACCGATAAATGACTGAGGCACTTCCAAAAGATCCATGGATTGTTTTAATTCTTGTTTGAATTCTTTGACGGGAACTTCCTTTCCCCTATGTGCTTTGAGAATTGATTTTAGAAAATTTCCAATGGTAACACCGGGAAGGGAAGTTGGGTATTGGAAGGACAAAAAGAGCCCAAGCCTTGCCCTTTCATCGGTTGTTTTGTTTAAAATGGACTCTCCCTTAAAGAGAATGTCCCCCGATGTGATCGTATATTTTGGGTGGCCAAGGATGACATTGGAAAGTGTACTCTTTCCTGACCCATTGGGTCCCATAATGGCATGAACCTCTCCGGGCCCGATGGTGAGATTGACTCCCCGGAGGATCGTTTTGTCCCCTACACTAGCGTGCAGAGATTTAATTTCGAGAATAGCGGACAAGGTGGTATCCTGTATTGTATGTATTTAGAATGATTCTATAATTTAGACGAATCCCTTCTACCAGGAAAAAGCACCACTCAAAAAAAACAAGATTCTATTCCGACCAACCCACCTGTGCAATCAGGATCTTTCCATCCATTAGAGAGAAGGTAAAAATCACATATTGGTTTTGGTTCGAAATATCATACAAAGGGTAAGTGACCCCCCATTTTTTGCGAAACCGCTCCGACTCTTCTTTGTGTTTTAAAAAGTAGGGTTTCCAAGCGTAATTGTTTCCAATTTGTCTGGATCTTTCCAAATACCCACCATTCAAACGATCCAAATCGTAAGTAGGAGTGATTTGGTAACCTTCCCCATCACAAACAAAAACCTTTAAGATTTCTCTTGGCAAAGAACTTAGGATTTGGCCAAACCGATAGGAGAATTCATCCTCTTTGACATCAGAAAGTTCATAAAACAAATCTTGGAGTTGGTCGATGATCCTTTGTTCCCGGACTCCTTTTTCCCGAAGTTCCTTAGAGCGAACACTAGAAAAGTTTTCGAGTACTGTTTTCATTTTATCAGAGAAAGTATTGCGGTTGAGAAAATGTGGATTGGGGGTAGAAAAGTAAAAACCTTGTAATAGATTGGCACCCATGGAAAGGGCCAGATTCACCTCTTCCTCGGTTTCAATCCCTTCAAAAAGAAGTTGGCTTCCGAGTTTTTGAGACATTTCCGAAATGGCACCCAGGACTTGTTTGAAGGAATTTTTGTTCAGACTCTCTCGCATGATGCGAATGTCGACTTTCATAATGTCTGGGTGTAAATACCCAATTCGTTCCAAATTGGAAAATCCAGTTCCCAAATCATCGATCGCAATTTTTAAACCATAATCTCGGAAAATTTGAACAATTTGGATCAGACGATCAATCGATCCATCAAATTCATCCTCTGTGATTTCGATCACCACTTGGTTGCGATCAATTCCATATTTTTCAATGAGTTGGATGATGTGAAAGTTTTCAGCAAAAAGATCGGTATGATGAACCCTTGAAAGAAAGTTCGGCATCATATTGAAAAAGAGTTTGGTCCGCAGATTACTCTCTTTCAAAGTCTGGACTGCCTTTTCCCTAAGGATGCGGTCAATATTGTACACCGGAACTGGATCCTGGTCCCGATTGTGGAAAAGCCCACCTAAAGAATGGTAGGTGTTTTCCTCTGGATTGAACTGTCGCCCAAGCACTTCATAAGCTGAAATAGAGCGATTGATTGCATTGACGATGGGTTGGAAATGAGGGACAAAGTATGTCTCGTTCCAAAACTGGTTTCCTTCCGTTGATTCCGTTGTGAACATGGTTCCCTTTCGTCCAGGCTAGAACTAAGTTCAAAACTGACAAGTCAAAATCCCTAAATTTGAGACAACTTCAAGGAAAAATGACGCAAATTTGACCCAAATATGTCAAATTGCCTTAGATTGAATACCCATCTGGGACAGCTGTATGCCGGGGAACCACGATGATTCCTTCTCGAATTCGAATGTATTCGTCTTCATATTCCTGGAGATTTTGTTCGTTTAACAGACGCACGTTGGCTCCTATGGCACAGTCTTTGTCGACAATTGTCCGTCGTATTTCGCAGTTAGGCCCAATCCCAATGGGGATCTTCCCTGACTTCCGATCAAAATATCCATAATGGTCAAGACCCATAATGATGGAGTCATAGATCTTGGTTCCTGAGGCAATGAGTTGGCGCACCCCGATGATGGAACGATGCACCTCACATTGGTTCAAAATGGTTCCTTCTGAAATGAGAGCTTGGTTCACGACAGCCTGGATGATTTTGGAAGGAGGGAGAGCCCTCGCCCTCGTATAAATCGGTGTTTTTTCAAGGTATAAATTGAACTTAGGGATATGATCGGTTAACATCAAATTGGCTTCGTAAAAAGCTTTGATGGTCCCTATGTCTTCCCAATAACCGTCGTAAGTATAAGCTTTTACTTTTCTTTCTCGGATGGCCTTTGGTAAAATTTCTTTTCCGAAGTCTGCCATATTGCGGTCTTCTAAAACATCAATGAGAGTGGATGTGTTAAAAATATAAATTCCCATATTCGCAAGGAAGTTACCTTGTTTTGTGCGACAGGATTCCACTTGGGATATTTCTTGTGGTTTTTCTATGAATTCTTGGATGAACCCTCCTACTCCCGATTTGACAATCCCAAGTCCATAAATTTGGTCTTCGGGGATTGCATTGGTGGCCACCGAAATTTCGGTTTCAGGATCCATCAAATGGCTCTGCATAAAATCAGAGAGGTCCATATTATAAAGTTGGTCACCAGAAAGAATGAGGACGTATTTCGGTTTTTGTTCTCTAATATAAGGAAGGACTTTTCTTACGGCATCAGCTGTCCCTTCAAACCAATTGGCGCTGGATACAGTTTGTTCTGCGGCAATGATTTCGACAAAACTCTTTTGATGGATATTGTTTGTCGCATAGGTTCGGTTGATATGGCGATTGAGAGAATAAGAATTAAATTGGGTAAGGATAAAGATCTTTTCAAAACCACTGTTAAGTGAATTGGAAATAGGAATGTCAATGAGTCTGTATTTTCCACCAAAACTGACCGCAGGTTTGGATCTTTTTTCTGTCAGAGGTAATAAACGAGTTCCTTTTCCCCCACCTAAGATGATGGTCAATACTTCATCTTTTTTGAGAATGAAGTCCACACAATCAATAGAGTCTTCTTGAAATCGCATACCTTCCCTTGTAATTCCATTGGACGAAAAAGCAAGAAAAGGTTAAAAAGATTTCTATTTTTTTAAGAGAGCCTCTAAGATTTGTTTTCCATCCATCTTTCCCGTATAAGGATTTACGGCTCTTTCTGGATGGGGCATCATTCCTAGAACGTTTCCAGCTTCATTACAAATCCCAGCAATATCATGTAAGGAACCGTTAGGATTTTCTTTATAACGAAAAACCACCTGTCCATTTTTTTCTAATCGTTCTAAAGTATCTGCATCAGCAAAATAAGCACCTTCGCCGTGAGCAATCGGAATGGATAGTGTTCCTTTGATTTCTTTTGCGATCCTATTTTCCGAAACGGGAACGAGGTCCACATCTTTACAAATGTATTTTAAAGTTCGATTATGAAGTAAGGCACCAGGAAGGAGTCCCGCTTCGGTGAGGATTTGGAATCCATTACAAACTCCTAATACCTTTCCGCCTTGGTTTGCGTATTTGACTACGGATTCCATTGCGTTCGAAAACTTAGCCATTGCCCCGCATCGTAAATAATCTCCAAAAGAGAACCCACCAGGGAGCACAACTAAGTCCGGTTGATCAGAAAAAGATTCTTTGTACCAAGTATAGTCTACGCGAGCACCAAATTCCGATTCAAGAACCGACCCTACATCTTTATCACAATTGGAACCAGGAAAGGTAACCACCCGAACCTTCATACTTTCTCCACAACCAACCGGTATGTTTCAATGACTTGGTTCACTAAGACCGATTCACAAATTTCTTTGGCAAGTGTCTCTGCCTCAGCCAAAGATTTGGCATCGATTTTCATTTCGATGTATTTCCCAACCCTTAAGTCAGAGATAGAACTTTTCCCTTGGTCGTGAAGGGTGCGGAGAACGGTTTGGCCTTGTGGGTCAAGGACCGATTCTTTGAGAGTGACGTTTATTTTTGCGACAAACATAGCGTGATTTTATCTTCCAATTCCAAGTATTTTTTACGTAGTTCTAGGATCAAGGATTCGGGCAAAGCAGGTGCGGGAGGATTTTTGTCCCAATCGGTGGATTCGAGCCAATTCCGTAAAATTTGTTTATCAAAACTGGCTGGGGTTTTGCCAAGAGCATAGGTGGAAGCATCCCAATACCGCGAAGAATCTGGAGTGAGGATTTCATCAATTAAGATGGGATCTCCATCCACCAGGCCAAATTCAAATTTTGTATCACAAAGAAGGATCCCTTGGTTTGCCATTTGTTTATGGGCTGCATTGTAAAGATGGAGAGATAGGTTTTTCAGTTTGGAAAATAGTTCCTGACCCACTTCCTCTTCCATTGTTGATTCACTTACATTTTCGTCATGACCAGAATCATTTTTCCGAGCCGGAGTAAAGATTGGTGTTTCAAATTGGTGTGATTCCAAAAGACCTTGGGGATAATGAACATGGGCAATGGTCCCATTTGTTTTGTATTCCTTCCAAGCAGAACCTGTCAAATACCCACGAACCACACATTCAAAATCAATTCGTTTTGCTTTTTTAACAAGGACCGAACGATCCCTTAGAGATTCCTCATTTTGAAAGGGAGGGGGAAATTTTGATACATCATCGGTAATCAAATGATTGGGAATTTCAGGGAAATTTCGAAACCAAGTGGTGGAAATTCTTGTGAGAATCTTTCCTTTGTCCGGAACAGGTTCTTCAAAAACAACATCAAATGCTGAAATTCGGTCTGTAGCGACGAGAAGAAGAGAATCTCCCAAATCATACACATCCCTTACTTTTCCTTTATAACTAGGGGTTGGAATCATAACTGTATACACACCATTGCCATATCATCACTCGGAGTGGACGCACCACAAAATTCTAATATTTTCGTTTGCACTGACTGTAGAATATCTTTTCCAGACTTTACGGATTCATGAAAAATATCCTTCATTCCTTCTTCTGTAATGTATTCCGACTTTGGGTTCATTGCTTCACTGGCCCCATCGGTATACATAAAAAACATAGATCCTGTTTTTAATTGTACAGTTTGAACTTCATCATTTGCCGCAAAATTAATTCCCATAATCATGGGACTCATCCCTTTTAAAAACCTGGTTTCCCCATCCATATAAACAATTGGAGCCGGATGGCCTCCGTTGATATAAGAAAGTTTTAAGTCTTGATCTAGAATCGCATAACAAAAAGTAATCGCATAATCTTCAGGTAACACTAATTCCATGTTTTTTCTTAAATGTGCCACACGTTCTCTAAGATCCATAGTAGACACTAAGTTAAATAATTGCATTTTGAACATGGCACCAATGAGGGCCGCACTCGGTCCATGCCCAGAACAATCAGCAATGACAATATGGAGTTTTTTTTCTTCGATCCAAGAATCAACAAAGTCCCCACCAATTTGTAAGTAAGGATGGAACAAAGTCTGTGCTTTGATCCCGTTCCAAATAAAACTTTTTTCAGGAATGAGTTGGTCTTGGACACGCCTTGCTGTCTGTAATTCTTTTTCGTATTTACTTTTTTGTCTGTACAACTCGTCCTGTAAGTCCTTCAAACGAATGACAGAATGAATTTTTGCAACTAGTTCCCTTTTGTTGAAAGGTTTGTTAATAAAATCATCTCCACCATTTTTCATGGCTTCTTGAAACCCTACTTCTCTTTCGATTGAAGTGATAAAGAGGATCGGAAGGAGTTTGAACTGATCCATCGTCCGTAGTTCCCTACAAAAAGAAAACCCATCTTGGACCGGCATATTTACATCTAACAAAAGTGTATCGATTGCCGTGTTTAACAATACCAAACGTGCTTCTTCTGCAGAAAAGGCCGTATATGTTTTAAAACCTTCTTGTTGCAAAAGGTATTTCAAAAGTTCCACGTTTTCTGGAACGTCATCTACGATGAGAATGGTATGAGTAGATTCTTCTTTTGGCATATTCTAATCCAGTTCCGATTTCAGTTTGGATCTAATATCTTGGATTTTTTCACTACGGTTGGAAACAAGAAAAAGGAAAAGAAAGAGAAAGTGGAAGGCAATCACCCCAAGCCACATACTTTGTTTCATATCAGAATCCATCCCCCCTTTTCCAAGAACACTGCCAGGGTGGTTTCCTGGGTTTTCAATCCACCGAATAGCTCCCCAGGTAAGAACGGCACTCACGGCACAAAGGACGGAAAGATAAGCGGAAAGAATGGCTTTTTTGGATTTGGCAGGGACTAAATAACGGAAAATAAAATAACTTACCAAGGAAATACAAAGAATAAAGAAAGATTGTAACCTAGCATCCGTTTTGTCCCAAGGAACTCCCCAGGCGCTATAGGCCCAAATCGGGCCAGAAAACAAAACTCCAACCGCAAATAAAAAGGAAAGTTGGTTTGCAGTAAAGGCAAGTCTGTCCCAAAGCAAATTTCTGGTAAAAAGAAAAATTAGGGAAAAAACAAAAGAAAGGATTGGGCCATATAACGCAACCCAGGCGACCGGAACATGTAAATAAAAAATCCTGTGACTTAGTCCTTGTTCCAAAATGACATTAGGATACACTAACGAAAAGATAACGGCAAAGACAAGTGTGGTGCACACAACGAGATAAAAACCGATGTCGAAAACAGGGTGGAATATCCGAATCTTACGTTCCATTTTATTCCAAATTTTCAAAGATAGAAAGAAATTCTAGGAGAAAACAAGGTCTCAGTGCTCATTCCTAAGAATCTCAATCATCACCGAACCAAGCGTTGCATAAAAAATCATAAAAAACAAGAGAAGTCCCACGGACGGTAGGTAAAACCCTGGTTCCAGCCAATACCGATGTTCCGCTTCCAACCCAAAAAGAAATAGTGGAATGGAAAACGGCAGTTGCAACAAGGGAATGATAATTTCTTTCAAACGACTCTCAAAAGCGATGAGCCCAAGGGAAACTCCAAGAAACACAAGAGACCCACTACCAAGGTTAGCAAAAAGCCATTCTCCGAAAAACCGATCCATACTCATGTTTTGAAAGAAAACGGAAAGGACCAAAACAAGGGCACCATTCACAAGTATGGTACAAAACCAAATGGCAAAGGACTTGGCCAAATAAAGGGAAATTGGACTCACAAAAGAGAGACTTGCCTCCCAACCCATCGATTCTCGTTCTTCCCAAAGGCTTTGGCTTACAATCACAAAGTTAAGGATAAATATAATGGCCCATTTGATCCCACGTACACTTCTTTCCGTTAACATTTCATTTACTTCGATGGAGGTATAAAAAATAAATACCACAGAAACACTCAAAGTAAAAAGAGAAAGGATCCCACCAAGAGACCTACCAATCAGATAAAATTCTTTTTTAAGTAAGGTGAGTAACAAAAGCCCCCCCCTTTTCAATTTGTAATTGGGATGTACATTTTAATTCATCGGGAATCGAATGGAGGACTGCCAAAATCAATTTTGATTTGGATTCTTCATTGAGAAGATCGCTGAGAATTTTTGAGGAATCAGCATCTAACCCGGTGTAAGGTTCATCAAACAAAATCACATCTGCCGAAGAAAGTAGAACCCGAAGGATGGCAGCTTTTTGTTTCATTCCACGTGAAAAGGTATGAATGGGATCCCAAATCCGTTTTTGTAACCGGAAAGATTCTAAAAGTTGGTTTTTCCTTGTTTGGTCCAAAGGACGCCCGTCTAACTTTGCAAAATATTCTAAATTCTCTTCTAAACTTAAGGAGGAGTAAAATCCCAACTCATGACCAAGATAACTCAATTTTTTTTTGCCTTGGTGCCAAGTCCATTTGGGAGATGATAAAGAATGGTGGTAAATTTCTTTGAGAAGAGTGGACTTCCCTGCTCCATTTTCTCCGAGCACAGCCACAAGTCCTGTCTCAAAAAAAGAAAGATAAATCTCTTTCAGTAAGACCTTTTCGCCGACAGTTATAGTAAGCGCTTTTGTTTCCAAAAGGGTTT
Source organism: Leptospira bourretii (assembly GCF_004770145.1). Taxonomy (NCBI): domain Bacteria; kingdom Pseudomonadati; phylum Spirochaetota; class Leptospiria; order Leptospirales; family Leptospiraceae; genus Leptospira; species Leptospira bourretii. The sequence goes on from NZ_RQFW01000019.1 coordinate 253,958, forward strand.
GGTTCATTCTACACCATGTTCTTCCGTAGCTTTAGTATCGCACTTCTGTTTTTATTCCCCACTCTGATTTGGGGACAAAAATTGATTGGAAACGTGGAATACCCAGAAATCCTCTGGGGCAAAGACCAAGAATTTGATACTTCTGATTTTCCCAATGGGTCTTTTATTTACCACAAAGACGATTTTATCCTCGCCAGGGGAAAACTCTTCCAAGGGGAACCTCCCAAATCAAATGGAAGTTTTACTTACGAACAAGAAACCATCACCAATTCTGGAAAATGGAATAATGATACTCTTGAAATTTTATTTTCAGAAAAACCAAATGTTCGTCTCGAAGTGATCAAACGTTTAGAAGCTGGCATTCGTTTTGATCCCCAATTTTTTCCTTTCCGATACAATTTAGGAAGATTGTATTCACTTGAAATGAAATATGAAAAAGCTTTGGTTGAATTTGAATATGCCAAAGCAGAAATGCCAGATTATTTTAAAACCTATCTCCACATTGCGATTCTTTCCGAAATCACACGCCAAGTGTATTATGCGATTATGAATTATAAACTGGCGGTAGAAAAAAATCCCTATGACACTGAGGCTTTAATCCGTCTGGCTGATCATTATTTGGCCACAGGTTTAAAAAACAGAGCACTTCTCTATTTAAACAAAGCCCTGAAGATTGAAGAAGAAAGTCCAAATGTGAAATTAGGATTTGCAAGACTCGAAATGGAAAAAGGAAATTTTCATATCGCATATAAAATTTTTAATCGCACCACTCTCACCACAGCGGAAGGAAAACCAAAACCTTACGATAAAAAATTTCATTATTATTTTGCAGAGACTGCTTCCAAAGTCACTGACTATGAAACGGCAGAAGAAGAATATACAAAGATGCTTACCTTTACAAATGATCCCTTTTTTGCCACAGTTTCTTCCAAAGTCATTGCAAGAAGACGTGACATTGCGAAAAAATTTGCCGAAGCAAAACGAACTCAATTGGATGATTCAGAAGAAGAAACAGCTCCCCCAAACGAATGATTCCTAGCTTCCTTTAATGTTTGTAACAACTGAGACTTTGGGTTTGATAGAATCTCATTCGTTGGACCAAATTCTACAATTTCTCCACCATCCAAAACAAAAATCTGATCACACATATACGATAAAAATCCTAAATCATGAGATACTATAAACATTCCTATGTTTTCAGTTTGGTTGATTTGTTTTAGTTCTTCTGCAATTTTTTTTTGGACAAGAACATCAAGAGCGGTGACAGGTTCATCCAAAAGTAAATATTCAGGAGAAGTGAGTAAGGCTCGAAGGATGGCAAATCGTTGCAATTGACCACCACTTAACTCTTGTTTTGTCCTTTCTAACAATTCTTTTGGCAAATCAAATCGGTCACAAAAAGTCTCAATACGAATCCGTTCTCTTTTTTTGGTATCCTCAGATAAAAAAATTCCCCTTTGGATACGGATTGGTTCGAGTAACAATTCTCTCATAGTGCCTATATGAGAAAAACTCCCATGTGGGTCTTGGAAGACTGGTTGTAGTTTGGGATTTTGCCTTTGGGGTAATTTCTCTTCTTTCCAATGCAGAGACCCACTCCACTTGTATCCAGATGTTTCGTCGAGTAGTCCTAAGGCCAACCGGAACAAAGTTGATTTCCCGGAACCTGATTTACCAATGAGGCCCGTAATCAGATTTGGCTTTGCTACTAAATTGATATTCTGTAAAAGTTGGCGTCCACCAATATGTACCGAAATATTTTTAAGAGTAAACATTGGGTTCACTCCATAAAATCATTGCGTTTCTTATTTTTAACATCAAGTTGAAGGAGAAGGAGAATGGAGAATTGGAACAAATTAAAATCACAGAAGTAGGCCCAAGAGATGGACTGCAAAATGAAAAAACCATTCTTTCCACTCAGGATAAATTTGAATTCGTATCCCGTCTAGTAGAAAGCGGATTGAAACATATAGAACTCACTTCCTTTGTCCGCAAAGACCGAATCCCGCAAATGGGAGATGCATTAGAACTCTCAAAACTCATCCTCCCAAAGTATAAAAACCTAGTGCAGTTTTCCTCTCTCACACCCAATGCCAAAGGTTATGAAGGAGCAAAGGAGGCCGGTTTTTCCGAGGTAGCAGTTTTTACTGCCACTTCAGAAACCTTTACCAAAAAAAATATCAATATGACGATTGAAGAGAGTTTGGAATTTTTTAAACCCATCTTCTCCCAAGCAAAATCCGATGGAATCAAGGTAAGAGGATATATCTCCACCGTAATTGCATGCCCTTATGAAGGAAAAATAAAACCAGAAAAAACCCTGGAAGTCGCTAAACGACTGCTAGATGCCGGAGTATACGAAATTTCTCTAGGCGATACGATTGGAGTCGCTGTCCCTTCGGAAGTAGAATCTCTTTTGGAAGTTCTTTTGAAAAAAATCCCTAACAATCTACTAGCAGGTCACTTCCATGACACCTATGGAATGGCCATCGCAAACACCAAACAAGCGCTCAGTATGGGACTTCGTAGTTTTGATAGTTCAGCCGGAGGACTCGGAGGTTGTCCTTACGCTAAAGGAGCTGCTGGAAATGTGGCCACCGAAGATCTCGTGTATTTTTTACATAGAGAAGGATATACAACTGGAATCCAATTGGATTCTCTAATTTCTGCCAGCCGATTTATGGAAGAAAAAATCGGAAGAAAACTAACCTCAAGAACTTATATTGCAATGAAGAATGCCGATTGATTTTAACCTTCTCCATTCTAAGTTAGAGGATTTAAGAAAAAAATACGAACACCTTCACTATTTAGATTCTGATCCCATATGTTTTCCCAAAAGATATAAGGACCCACTTGATATAGAAGTGGTTTCTTTGATTTCTTGTTTGTATGCTTACGGCAATGTCAGAAGTATCCAAGGTTTTTTAAAACCGGTCTTTTTGGACCTAGGGCCTTCTCCTTACCAAACTTTACGGAGAGCAGACAAAACCTTTTCCACGTTTCTAAAAAATTTGAAGGTATACCGGTTCCAAACAAAAACTGACAACCAGATCTTTTTCCAAACTTTCGCTCGTGTTCTGCAAGGATTGGATGCCAAATCCCCTCTCTTTGAATCCAAACTAACCAACGGCCAAGGTAATTTTGTTGGAGAAAGTTCGATTTCTATATTCCAAAGTTTCTGGGAGGAAGAACTAAAAATTACACTGGGAAAAAGGAAACTTACTTACGGCCTTCAATTTTTAATTGGAAAACCGGAAGCCAAATCTCCTAAAAAACGATTGTCCCTTTTTTTACGTTGGATGGTCAGAAATTCTTATCCCGACTTCGGTCTTTACCAAAACATACAACCAAACCAAATCCCATTTCCTTTGGATGTTCATATCCAAAAACTAATTCAAATTTTAGGAATTACAAACCGGAAAAGTTTCGGAGCCAAAGAAGCATATCTGATTAAAGAATTTTTTAAAAAGATAAATCCCGCAGATCCTTTGTTATACGACTTCTATTTAACTAGAGTGGGAATCATTGAAAGATGCACAGCAAAATACCAGAAGGATATTTGTGAAGTCTGTTATTTGAAGGAGGTTTGTTTGGTATTTGGTAGTGCCACGGGGAATTGAACCCCGATTGCAAGGATGAAAACCTTGTGTCCTAACCATTAGACGATGGCACCGTTTTAAGAACGTGGTTTGAGAGTTACAGGAACACTCTTTGTGAGTCGTCGGGGATTCGAACCCCGGACCCATTCCTTAAAAGGGAATTGCTCTACCAGCTGAGCTAACGACTCGTTCTGTAGCCAAGAATATCGAACCACCTTTCTCGGTCAACAACTACTTAAAAAAAAGATCAAGAGCTCTCGATTTTTTTTAGTCCATGATGATCGTGTGTTCGCGATCAGGTCCTGTGGAAACAATTCCAATCTTTGTATTCACTAGGTCTTGTAAGGACTTAATGTACGACTGGCAAAGTGTTGGTAACTTAGAAAAGGAATTGATTCCAGAGATATCATCCTTCCAACCTTTGAACTCAGCAAACAACGGTTTGACGTCCTCGAGTCCTTGTGATGGAAAAAAGTCTAATTTTTTGCCTTTGTATTCGTATCCTACAACAACAGGAATCGAATCGTAATGGCTAAGAACATCTATTTTCGTTAATACGAGAGAATTGATTCCGTTCACAGTCACTGCGTGTTTGATCATTTGTACATCAAACCAACCACATCGTCTTGGCCTTCCTGTAGTGGAACCATATTCACCACCTAACTTGCGTAGCACATCCCCGGCTTCCCCTAGAATCTCAGATGGGAACGGACCCTCCCCTACTCTTGTGGCATAGGCTTTGGTGATCCCAATCACATCTTGTAAATATCGGAAACTCACACCTGATCCTGCCAAGGCCCCACCAGTAGTAGGATTAGAGCTTGTTACGTAAGGATAGGTTCCAAAATCAATATCAAGCCCTGTTCCCTGTGCCCCTTCCAGAAGTACACGTTTGCCTTTTTGTAATTCCGAATTGAGGTAGTACACTGTGTTCACAATGTTTTTTCCCATTTTGTCAGCGAAGTCCAAAAGGAAATCATACATTTCTGTGATGTTGACAGGTTCCAAGTCGTAGTATTTAACCAGTTCTTGGTTTTTCACTTCAAGGATATGAGTTAGTTTTCGTTTGAGAACATCTTTATCTAAAAGGTCTCCGGCACGAACTCCGTTACGAAGCATTTTGTCCGCATAACACATCCCGATCCCTTTTTTTGTGGTCCCGATCTTTCTTTCAGGTGAAGAACCAGCCTCTCTTGCTTCATCAATCAATCGATGGTAAGGAAGAAGGATGTGACAGGAATCACTGATAAGGACTTTTTCTTTTACTTTGAATCCGTGTGATTCTAAATCTGCACACTCTTTTAAAAAGTATTCAGGATCCAAAACCACTCCGTTTCCAATCACACAAGTGGTATTGTCATAAATAATTCCCGATGGAACCAAATGGAAAATGTACTTTTTTCCACCCACCACAACCGTATGACCGGCGTTCGCACCACCTTGGTACCGAACAATGATATCTGTATCTTTGGAAAGATAATCAATTACCTTTGCCTTTCCTTCATCACCCCATTGTGCTCCGACAACTAAATTTGCAGGCATAATTCCCTCATTTCACCTTATTTACAATTTCTTCAATGGAATCAAGGTGCAGGGCAAAACCGCAGGCATCCTTCTTGATTCCCGTAAAACTTTCATACAATTCGTTATAAACTCCACCGGCAAAAACCGGTTCAGGATCCCCTTCCACATAACCCTGAAACATAAACCCAGTATAGTAGGATAAATCTCTCACAAGGGAAGGATCCCAAATACAAGGAATCTCTCCGAGAACTTTCGACCACTCAGCAAAAAAACTTGTGATGGTTTCTAAATCCCCTTTCAAAGTATCCCATTCTTTGGATGATAATATCTTATGTAATGCATTATGAAATTTTTGCATTTCGCTAACCGGAATGGGTCGCAGAAGCAACTGGATCATCTGCATATGGACTTCTGATGTGTTTTCTCTTGCAGCAAGAGAAACTAACTCTGGTAAGTTTTTAGTATACAATAGTTGCCGTAGAACCTTTGTTTGTTCCTCATTCCAACCTAAAATCTCTAATACAGAACGAAAAAAAGAAGAGTGACCAAATACAATCGTAAATGGCTCGGCAGGAACCGAAATTTTCCAAAGGCGATTCAAAATTTGAATTTGAGATATGATCTGGTTTGCATCGCTCTTTCCAAGTGATTCCACACCGATTTGTAGAATTTCTCGCCTTGAGGCATTGCGTTTTTTGTGGTCACGAATCTTACGTGCAAAGTAAAATACGTTTTGGTTCTCTTCCCAGTGGGAACGAGCCGCCATTCCTTTCACAACTTGTAGTGTTAAATCCACACCAGGAGATAGTTCATTCCCATCCCAGTCTTTTGTCACAAGTAAACTTTCGACTCCATGATCCAAATGAGAGCGAAACGAATTCGAATAATCAAAAGAAGGAAGGCTAATTTCAGAATACCCTTCTTTCTCAAAGAGTTCTGAAAATGATTGTAGTAAAATCCGCCGGTTTTTGCTTTCTTCGGGGCCTAAAAAATGAAATCCATCCGGAATCCACTTTTGTTCCGAGGAAATTGATTTGTTTTTTTGATTCATACCGGGATCTCGATCACCCAAGAAGTCAGTTTAGAGAAATCCTGGATTTACGCAATCAATTGTAAAAATCGAATAGACAAATCGAAAGTTTTCAGTAATTTAATGTCGGTTTAGAGGCATACATGACAGAAAAAGAAGCCACTTTGGGACGCTGGCATAAAGAATTTTTTGAGAACATCCACCTATTTGTAAAATCAGGTCTTACCGAGTCTGAAGCAAAGTCCATTTTAGAAGAGTTTTTAGTTCTTTCACAAAGCACTCCAAAACCAAAGGTCATGGATATCTTCCAAGAACCAGAACGATTGGAAGAAATCGGAGTGTATACAGACATTCGTCCTGAACCTCGCGACTTTATGTTAAAATTTCTCGATCCCATCATGAATAAATTCAAGGTGGAAGGAACAGAAAACCTAAAACTTTTGGATGGGGTCATTGGCAAATATCCTGTGACTTTAATTTCCAATCATTTAAGCCATTTGGATGCGCCTGCCATCTTTACTCTTTTATACAATTCAGGACCCGAAGGAAGAAAAATTGCGGAGTCACTCGTCTTTATTGCGGGGAGACTTGCCTTCGAACCAGACTTCACTCGCCTCGGTCTCTATATGTTTGGAACTCTTCTAGTTTGTTCCAAAAAGGATATGGCCGACAACCCTTCTCTTTCTGATGTGATGACCAAAATCAATATGCGAGCCTTTCGGAATTCACAAAAACTCCAATCAGATGGAAAGGTCATTTCTATTTTTCCAGAAGGAACTCGGTCTCGCGATGGAAGGCTTATGCCATTTGTGGACACTGTGTACCATTATGTTGCAAACAAAGTTATACTCCCGATCTCACTAGAAGGAACAGAAAAAATTCTCCCCATAGAAGGATTACTTTTTAACCAAGCAGTCGGAAAACTTGTCATCGGCAAACCAGTGCTTGTTGGGGAACTTACAAAAAAAGAAATGGAATCCTTTCCATCTCATATAGAACAGATTTCTTTTCCTGGAACGGGCGATAAAAAGCAGTTTATCATTGATAACCTTGCGCTTCTTGTTGGTAGCAACTTAAACAAACACAAACACGGAACCTATCGTAACCTCTATAAAGGAGACGTTAGAGAAACCAACCAACTCATTTCGATTCCGAAAAAACCCGAGGAACATGTTGTCATCATTGGATCATCCAATATGTCAGTGGCCTTCGCTTGTGTAATGGCAAACAAAAACGTAAAAGTAACCATCTACAGCCCCGATTCAGAAATGGTAAAACAAAGTAATGAAGAAAAACGCGATGTAGTTCATTATCCTATTTACAAACTCCCACCAAACATCGAATTTTCGGATAAACCAGAAGTTCTGGAATCTGCCACTCTCTTCATCCAAGGTACAAATCCATGGGAATTTGATGGAATTTACTCTAAAATTAGAACCCATTTGCAAAAAAACAAATCGCCAATGGTAAACGTCATCAAAGGCTTCACTGGATCAAAAAAAGGACTCATTTTAGAAGACTTAAACGAACTTTTGCTCATTGAAAGGGAAAGGTTGGCCGTAGTTTCTGGGGCCTGTTACCCAGACCAAATCATGGAAAGAAAAATTTCTGGATTTGAAATTTCAGCCTTCGAAGACTCTCTCATTCCGAAACTCAAAGAACTTTTAACAAACAATTATGTTTTCACAAGAACCGCTATCAATTCGAGGGATACAAAAGGTGTACAACTTGGTGGGGCTTTAAAAACTGTTTATGCGCTCGCAATGGGGCTTGTAGAAGGATACTTTAAACGAGAGTTAGGTGGTAATGTTGACAACACTTTGTTTCATTTAAGTAATCGATTTTTTAATGAAATGGTTTCGATTGGTGTATTACTTGGTGGGGATCCAACCACATTCAATGGACTTTCAGGTATGACAGATTTTATGTTGGCTTGTTTTGGATCTGACACAAGAGATAGAAAGTATGGATACGACCTAGCCTATGGAACAAGACCAGAAAAAATTACCAATGGTTTTTATGGACTCAAAGTATTGCCGAACCTAATCCAATTGGATGAAAAAAGACATCCCATTGTTACCGCTGCCTACCGAACGGTAATTCAGAATGAGGATTTTGATTTGGTAGCAGAAAAATTACAAATGCAACTGGCTCGCTAAGATTTCGGAAGATAAACTTGAAATTCCGTGTGACCGGGTTCCGACTGGAACTGAATCCGTCCACGGTGTCTTTCTTCCACAGACTGTTTTACTATCCCAAGACCAAGTCCCGTTCCTTCTCCTTTTTCCTTTGTTGTGTAAAAAGGCTCAAAAATTCGTTTCTGAATGGTAGGAGGGATTCCTGGTCCATTGTCTTTGACTCTCACAATGATTTCAGTTTCCAATTCGTCTACTTGGATGGTAAGTATCCCCTTAAAGGCCATGGCCTGCAACGCATTGTAGATGAGGTTTGTCCAAATCTGAATGAGTTCGTCTGGATAACCTGCTAAAACAGGATTTGCATTGTACAAACGAATGCATTCTACTCCTGTTTTCATTTTATTCTGATAAAGTGTCAGGACCGTTTCGATTGTATCGACTAGGTTAATATCCGATTTGGCTTCGTTTCGATCAAAACGGCCATAATTTTTTAAACTATAAACAATTTTGGAAGTTCTTTCGACTGCAAGCCGAATTGATTCTACACTTCTAAGCGTATTTAATTCAGATAAAACTAACTCTAGTAAGGGAGAAGATTTAAAATGAGATAATAAATTTTGATTCTCTAAAATAAAATCGGAGACTCCCAAATCAACGATTCGATCCGCTAAATCATATGCAGTCTCAATCCCTAAATCAAGAAAAATAGCTTCCAGAGTTTTTTTGGCTTTTCTGGATTCGGCAAATACATAAGTTTTCGGTTTGATCGTAAATAACTCAATCACCCAGGAAATGATTTCATTGATTTCTTTTTCTGAATACTTAGAGAAACATTCTTTGATTTGAAACAATCTTGTTCCAAAATTACCCATTCGGTAATGAATCTGTTCGCTAAAGGCGGAAATGGCTGCAAGGGGATTATTAATTTCATGAGCAACACTTGCAACTAACTGACCCAAGGTGGCCATTTTTTCAGAAAGAATCAATTGATCTTGCGTTTTTTGTAAATCTTCTAAAATGCGGTTTAGCTCTTTTGTTCTTTCTTTGACCGCAAATTCTAAAGCTTCTTTGTTTTGTTTGGATTCGGTGATATCAATGAGTATCGCAAGTAGAGTTGGTCTACCATGGTTATTGAGAATTGTATTTCCTGAAACCACATGACGAATTTCACCCGATTTCATACGTATGCTCGCCTCCATCCCGGTGCTCCAACCTTTTTTTTGAACTTCCTCTAAAAGCCTGGCTCGGTCGAGTCTTGTGATCCAAATATTCAATTCATGCGAAGTTTTTCCGACTATTTCATCTCTAGAAAATCCAATTAGGCGGCAGTACGCTTCATTCACATCGTCGTATTGACCAGTTTCGGCATTCGATAAACTAACTGCTGCTGGGTTTAGTCGAAATACACTTTCAAATAGTTCTTTGCTAATGACCAACTCACTTTGCAAAACTGCGGCAAGGTATTCCTTTTCCTTAAGCGCAGTGATATTCTGTCCTGCCGAAAGAAGATACTTTCCATTCTCAACGATTCGACCACTAAAGAGGATGGTGACAGTTGCCCCCGTTTTTGCAACCAGAGGCACTTCTAAATTCAATACATACCCATCTCTTTTTAATCCGGCCAAAATATATTCTCTGTCATTGACATTAGAATATATCCCCAAATCCAAAGTGGATTTTCCAATGACCTCCTCTCTAGTCCTTCCAAGCCAAGTACAATAAACATCATTGGCATCAACGTAGAGGCCCGTCTGCATATCGGTAAGTGCCATCCCGATAGGACTTGCACTAAAAGCGGTATGCCAAATTGAATCGGATGTGGATAAGGAAGGGAGCATGTTTGGAATGTAGAATTTAATCGGAAATCCAAACGAATGCAATAAAAAAAAAGCCTACTCAGATTCGAGTAGGCTTCTTTATCACGAAGCGGAAAAAAAGCTCTGCTTACTTGGCAGCTGCTTTCTCTTTTTTAGCTTTTTTAGGTTTTTCTTCTTTTTTAACGGGTTTCTTTTCTTCGCGTTTTGCTTTTGTTTCTGCTTTTAACTCATCTTGAGTTTTGCGATCCACAAGTTCCAAAATTCCCATCGCCGTGTTGTCAGAAGGACGGTTTACCAAACGAATGATTCTTGTGTATCCACCCACTCTTTCCGCATAACGATTTGCTAAGTCTTTCAAAAGTTTGTTCACGATTTCTTGGTCACCAAGGTGGCTATAAAGATATCGTGTGTTATGCAGGATTGCTGCATTTTTCTTTTGTTCGTCAAGATTTGCTAGGTTCGCGTCCAAATTGCGTTTTGCTCTTGTGATGATTCGTTCTGCGTAAGAACGAGCCACCTTCAACTTCGCAACAGAAGATTCAATTCTTTCGTGGCGAAGCAAAGAGATTACCATATTTTGGATCATAGCTTTTCTATGATCTGCGGATCTATTGAGTTGTTTAACTTTATTACGTTTATTCATCTTAAAAATCTCTCATACCGAAAGAAAGTCCCATAGAGGAAAGTTTCGCTTTCAACTCTTGTAAACTTTGTTCGCTGAAATGTTTTGATTTAGTCATTTCGTCTTCTGATCTCTTAACGAGTTCACCAATGAAGTCGATTTCCAAACTACGAAGAACGTTAGTCGAACGAACAGATAGTTCCAATTCTTCTACGTGTTTAGATAAAGCTGCTTTTAGTTTTTCATCAGCTTCATCCAACTCTTCTTCTTCTTCTTCAATTTCTTCTTCAAAGTTAATGAAAACAGTTAGGTGGTCTTTTAGAATTTTTGCTGCTTGTGCTACTGCATCTTCTGGAGAAACAGAACCGTCAGTCCAAACTTCCATAGTAAGTTTTTCGTAATCAGAACGTTGTGCAACACGAGTTTCTGATACTTCAAACAATACTTTTTGGATTGGTGAAAAAATTGAATCGATTGGGATAGTTCCCAATACTTCGATATCTTTCTTTTTATCTTCAGCAGGAACGTAACCACGTCCTCTTTGGATTTCCAAATCCATAATCAAATTGGCATCCTCATTAAGAGTCGCAATATGAAGGTCTGGGTTCATGATTTCAATGGAAGAGTCTACTGCCAAGTCAGCAGCACGGAAGTAACCAGCACCTTTTAGTTCTAAGTGGATTACTTTGCTTGCTTCTTTGTCTTCAGGCTCGTATTTGATTCGAACTTGTTTTAAGTTAAGAATGATACGAGTGACATCTTCTGCTACACCTTCAATGTAGGAGAACTCATGTGAGACTCCTTCAATTCGAATCGCGGAAATTGCCGCTCCTTCGATAGAAGACATGAGCGTACGACGAAGGGAATTACCGATCGTAGTACCAATTCCTCTTTCGAAAGGTTCTGCAACAAACTTACCGTAGTTTGGTGTATTCACATCGGTAGTGAATTCGATTTTTTTGGGTCTTTTAAAACCTTTTAATAAATTCTTTGGAGACAATGTCGTATCCTTCTTCTCTAAATTCTTACTTCGAGTACAACTCTACGATTACCTGTTCTTTCACAGGAATATCAATATGCTCTCTAGTTGGAAGTGAAGTCACTTCGCCAGAAAACTTGGTATAATCCACACTGACCCAGGAAGCAGTACGATTGATTGCTTGGGCAAGTTTGATATTTTCTTCGATAAACGTAGATTTTTGGAATTTCTCACGAATTTCGATTTTATCGCCAACATTCACACGATAAGAACAAATATCCACTCGGTGACCATTTACAAGAACATGTCTATGTGCCACAAAGTTACGAGCTTGTCTTCTAGTAACAGCAAAACCCATACGGTAAAGAACGTTATCCAATCTTCTTTCGAGGAATTGAAGTAAGTTTTCACCAGGAATCCCTGGAGTATGAGATGCTTCTTCAAAATATCTACGGAATTGTTTTTCTAAAACACCATAAGCGCGTTTTACTTTTTGTTTTTCACGTAGCTGTGCACCGTATTCTGTTACCTTCCCTTTTTTCTTAGGAGGAAGACCTGGTGGGTACTTTCTCTTTTCTAGGGAAGATTTTTCTTTATGTAATGTATGACTATTTTTGAGAAAGAGGTTAAGACCCTCTCTTCTCATCAATTTAACAACTGGACCTCGGTAACGTGCCATATCTAATTCCTACACCCTTCTTCTTTTTCGTGGTCGGCACCCATTGTGCGGGAGCGGAGTTACGTCTTTAATAAGTTTGATTGCAATGCCTTTTGTGGTCAAAGAACGAATGGCAGATTCACGTCCAATTCCAGGACCAGAAACCATTACATCCACTTCAGATAGACCAGCTGCTTCAATTGCTTTTTCAGCGGCATTCGTAGCGGCAACTTGTGCTGCATACGGAGTGGATTTTTTAGATCCACGAAAACCCATCATTCCAGAAGAGGACCAAGAAAGAACGTTTCCAGCCATATCCGTAATGGATACGATTGTATTGTTAAACGAAGCTTGGATATAAACCTTACCCCGTGGAACGTTTTTCTTTTCTTTTTTCTTAACCTTTTTGGTATCTTTTTTATTCTTTGCGTCTTTTTCAGCCATGGATTAGTCCTCTACTTAGTAGCCTTTTTCTTATTGGCTACAGTCTTCTTGACTCCCTTACGGGTTCTTGCGTTGGTTCTTGTTCTTTGTCCGTTGACTGGAAGTCCACGTCTATGACGGAAACCTCGGTAACAACCTACGTCCATCAATCGTTTGATGTTTAGGTTGACTTCTGAACGAAGATCCCCTTCTACCTGGTATGATTCTTCAATAACTCTTCGGATCGCGGCTTCTTGTTCGTCCGAAAGGTCCTTCACCCGGATAGATTCGTCAATTCCTGCTTTTTTCAGGATATTTTGAGAGGAAGTCTTACCAATACCAAATACGTATGTAAGACCGATCACTATTCTTTTGTTTGATGGTAAATCAACACCCGCGATACGTGCCATATCTTTCTATCTTTGCCTTTGTTTGTGTTTTGGGTTCGTGCAAATCACTCGGATTACACCTTTTCTGCGAATGACTTTGCATTCAGGACAGATTTTTTTAACTGATGCTCTAACTTTCATTATAGTTCCTATTTCTTTCTGTAGGTAATACGGCCCTTGGTTAAGTCATAAGGAGAAAGTTCCACAGTGACTTTATCTCCAGGTAAAATACGAATGTAATGCATACGCATCTTTCCTGAAATATGTGCTAAAACTTTGTGACCATTCTCTAGTTCCACACGGAACATCGCATTTGGTAACGGTTCTAGAACGGTTCCGTCAATTGTGATTGCTTCTTCCTTAGCCAGGGTCTATCTCCTACTAGATCGATTTTAAAATAGTGTTAGTGATTTCTTCCATACTTCCCAACCCATTGATTTGCCGAAGGATCCCAGAGCCTTTATAAAAGTCTATTAGGGGCAACGTCTTTGTGTTGTAAGTATGCAGACGGTTTTTGATGGTCTCTTCGTTGTCATCCGAGCGTCCTTCTTTGATCGCTCTACCTAGCAACCGTTTGACGAGTTCTTCGTCAGGAACGTCTAGGTTGACAACGGAGTCGAGCTCCATGCGGAGCTCTTTGAGGATTTCCGAGAGAGCCTTTGCTTGCTCCACCGTCCTAGGAAATCCATCCAGTATGAATCCATTTGCACAATCAGCTTCGACCAATCGGTCGCGAATTATGCCTATAACGACAGCATCTGGAACAAGGTCTCCAGCGTCCATATATTTTTTTGCTTCAACACCCATAGGCGTCCCGTTTTTTACGGCAGCACGGAGGATATCTCCGGTAGAGATTTGTGGAATTTGGTATTTCTCTTTGATGATGTCAGCTTGGGTCCCTTTTCCAGCGCCTGGGGGCCCCATAAAAATGAGTCTCTTCATTCGTTACACTCTTCCCTTGATTTTAGTCTTCTTCATGAACCCTTCGTAATTTCTCATAAGGAGTTGGGCTTCGATTTGTTTCAAAGTTTCGAGTGCCACACCCACCATAATGAGAAGTGAAGTTCCTCCGAAAGTATACACCAAAGTTCCTCCACCGGTGTTAGAACCGAGGTTTAAAAACTTGATGATGAGATACGGAGCAAGAGCAAGACCAGCAAGGAAAAGAGCACCCGGAAGGGTGATTCGATTCAAGATTTTCTCAATCATATCTTTTGTTTGGCTACCAGGGCGAACGCCCGGAATAAACCCGCCGTATTTTTTTAGGTTATCAGCAAGCTCCTGTGGGTTGAACTGAATCGCCGTATAAAAATAAGCAAAGAAAATGATAAGAGATGTATAAATCACATAGTAAAAAAGGGCATGGTACCAAATTTGTGAAAATGGATTAAAATAGTCCATAATCACTGCCCAACCAGCCCACTGACCACCCTTAGAGGATAACCACTGAACAATTGTTTGTGGGAAAAGGATAAGTGAGGATGCAAAGATAATTGGCATTACGTTGGCACTGTTCACTTTGAAAGGAATGGACTGGCTACGAGCCTGAACCATCTTTCTTCCCACCATTTGTTTTCCGTAATTTAACGGAACCCGGCGAACCCCTTGGGTTAAAATCACCGTTAAGGCAATCAGCACGATAAATATAATGATCAGAATCAGGATACTGAGAGCATCCGAAGTATCAGAAGTAAACATCGCAATGAGCGCTTCTGGCATACGACCAATAATCCCTGCGAAGATAATAAGAGAGATTCCATTACCGATACCGCGTTCTGTGATCTGTTCCCCGAGCCAAATGAGAAGAACTGTTCCCGTAGTGATGGAGAGCATCGCAATCGGTAAAAAATAACCTTCTACAGATGGGTTGATAAGACCTGGGTATTTCGCTTGCGCCGTTCCCGATCCCGTAGACCAAGAATTAGCAAGTTGGATCACCGCAAGTGATTGGATTGCACAAAGGATAAGAGTACCGTACTTAGTGTACTGCTGGATCTTTTTTCTACCCTCTTCTCCTTCTTTTTGCATCTTTTGCAAACTAGGAATGAGAACCATCACTAGCTGCATGATGATGGAAGAAGAAATATAGGGCATAATCCCTAGAGCAAAAATAGAAAATTTTAAAAGAGCACCACCTGCAAACAAATCTACCATTCCGAGGAAACCTTCACTCGGATCGGCAGTAATGCCCGTCACAATCAAACTATTGATACCTGGAATGGTGACATGAGTCCCCATTCTAAAAAGTAACAACATACCGATCGTAAATAGGATTTTAGATCTTAATTCCGGGATTCGAAAGATGTTAGCGATGGTTTGAAACATAGGTTATCTAGTTTTTTTTCTCTTCTTTTTTCTTTTCTCTAATGATGACTTTTCCACCCGCTTTTTCGATTTTCTCTTTTGCAGAGGCAGAAAAAGCATCTACCGTAATGGTGATGGCAACAGTCACTTCTCCAGTTCCGAGAAGTTTAATTGGTCCTACTTCTGACTTAATCAAAGACTTGGCTTTGAGAATGGCAGGAGTGACTTCCCCAGAAAGACCCGCTTTTGACAAAGAGATCAAGTTGACTGGTTGGAACTCTACAGAGAAAATATTGGTAAAACCACGTTTTGGCAAACGTCTGTGAAGAGGAAGCTGTCCCCCTTCGAATCCACGTCTCATCGAAGCTGCACGAGCTCGTTGTCCTTTGGAACCTCGAGTGGAAGTTTTTCCCATTCCGGATCCTGGACCTTGGCCCACTCGTTTCGGAGAGGTTTTTGCCCCTTCAGGAACGGGAACCAAGTTTTTGTTGCCTAGAGAAGTGGATTTTTTTGGACGTTTTGCCCCAAATCCACGACCTTGTTCAATTCTATCTTGCGCCATACAATTATACCTTTTCCACTTTCAACAAGTAACCTACTTGTCGTAACATCCCTTTCAATTGGGGAGTCATTTTGTGTTTTTTGGATTGACCTTTCTTTTTAAGGCCGAGTGCAATTAGAGTTTTTTTGTGTATCGGGATGATACCAATAGAACTTCTTTCTTGCGTTACGATCACTTCTTCCATAGTCAGTTACCTTTTATAGATCTTGCCCAAACAAATGTTTGAGGCTAACACCACGTCGTTTTACCGCCATTGACGGAGTTTCCAACTGTTGTAATGCATCCATAGTCGCCTTCACAATGTTCATCGGGTTTGAAGATCCCCATGACTTTGTCAAAACATCTTGAATTCCTGCTCTTTCCAATACGGAACGAACAGAAGCACCAGCGATGATCCCCGTTCCCGGAGAAGCTGGTTTCAAGATCACTCGAGCGGATTTGAACTGTCCCACAACATCGTGAGGAACTGTATGACCGATATAGTGAATGGATTTTAAATTCTTTTTTGCCGATTCGATGGACTTTCGGATGGCATCTGGAACTTCATTTGCTTTTCCAAATCCGATTCCTACTTTTCCTTTAGAGTCGCCAACGACTGAAAGTGCGTTAAAGGAGAAACGACGTCCCCCCTTCACTACTTTGGCAACTCGGTCGATTTTTACGACCTTCTCAGTAAATTCTTTTGTTTCTTCTTCTAACATCATTTAGAACTCCAATCCACCTTCACGGGCAGAATCAGCAAAAGCAGCGATCTTTCCATGGTAAACCATTCCAGATCTGTCGAGAACCACTTGGGAAACTCCTGCTTTTTTCGCTTTTTCAGCGACTACTTTACCGAGTTCGGTTGCAGCCGATTTACTCTTCTTAGAATTTTCATGTTTCGGAAAATCTTTCTCTAAAGTGGTTGCGTAAACAAGCGTTACACCCTTCGCATCATCAATGATTTGTGCGGTGAGGTAACGGTTTGTTTTGTTGAAAACCAACCGAGGTCTTTCCGAGGTTGAACGGAGTTTGTATCTAACTCGCTCCGCTCTTCTCAATCTTTTGATATTTTTAGCTGTCTTATTGATCATGACGTTCTACTTCTTACCGGTTTTTCCGGCCTTTCTACGGATGTATTCGTTCTGATATTTGATCCCTTTTCCTTTGTAAGGCTCAGGAGGTCTTTTCGAACGAATGTCAGCCGCAACTTGTCCAACCAGTTGTCGGTCAATTCCCGATACTTTGATTTTAAGCTGATCTGCGACATCGATTTTGATACCAGTAGGTTCAGGGAAAACCACTTCGTGAGAATATCCAAGTGCCATCACAAGGTCTTTACCGCGTTTTTGAGCACGATAACCGACCCCAGTGATTTCTAGGTTTTTTTCCCAACCAGTAGTCACACCTTTTACGCAGTTCATCGCAAGGGAACGAACTAGACCGTGTAATGCCACAGTCTTTTGGTCTTCACTCTTACGAGTGAAAACTAGTTCGCCGTTTTCCACATTGGCGCTGACACCTTCGTAAAGCGGAGTTTTTAATTCCCCTAAAGGCCCTTTGATTGTAAGGGCTTCAGCTTCTGCTTTTACTTCTACCTTTGCAGGCAATTTGATAATACTTTTTCCAACTCGAGACATGGTGTTATCGTTCTCTAGAATACCTTACAGAGAACTTCCCCTCCTACTCTGAGTTTGCGAGCACGTTTCCCTGTCATCACACCTTTCGAAGTAGAAAGGATGAGAGTTCCGATGTTATTTCGGAACGGACGGATTTCACCAGATTGGATGTAAACTCGACGACCAGGAGTAGAAACTCTCTCGATCATACGAATTACCGGCTTTTTTTCCGTGTCGTATTTTAATTTCACTTGGAAGTCATCAAAACTTCCATTTTTTACTGTTTGAACATCATCTACAAAACCTTCTTCTTTAAGAAGATCGAGGATGGACTTCTTGATTTTGCTACCAGGAATCACACAAAGCTCATGTTTTGCTTGTTGTGCGTTTCTGATTCTTGTTAGCATATCTGCGATTGGATCTGAAAGACTCATACTTACCTTAACCTAATTACCAGGAAGACTTTTTCACACCGGGGATCTGAGCCTTGCTAGCAAGGTCCCGGAAGCAAAGACGACACATATCAAAGCGGCGCAAATAAGCGCGTGATCGACCACAAAGAGGGCAACGATTGTACTCTCTCACTTTGAATTTTTGCTCTTTGGCGTGGCGTTCCATCATTGATTTTTTCGCCATGATAAATCTCCTACTTACCTGCCGTTCGGTAAGGCATACCGAAGGCTTGGAATAATTCGAACGCTTCTTTGTCCACTTCCGTGTTCGTTACAAAAGTGATATTGATCCCGTAGATAGTATTGATTTTATCAAAATGAATCTCAGGGAAGATGATCTGTTCTTTTACAGACAGGTTGTAGTTTCCTCGACCATCGAAACCTTTTGGATTAACTCCGCGAAAGTCACGAACCCGTGGAAGAGCCACGTTAATGAATCTGTCAAGAAACTCATACATATGATGACCACGAAGGGTAACTTTGCAACCAAGCACCATCCCCTCTCTCACTTTGAAACCCGCAATGGATTTCTTAGCGAATGTTTTCACCGGTCTTTGGCCTGTGATTTGGCCAATTTCTACCAAACAAGCTTCCATCGCTTTTGGGTTGGTGTGAGCTTCTCCCATACCAACGTTGATCACGATTTTTTCTAGTTTGGGAACTCGCATGACACTTTGAAAGCCGAGTGACTTTTGGAGTGTAGGACGAATTTCCTTCTCGTATTTTGATTTAAGCCTAGGTACCATAACTATACTTCTTTCCCTTCAGGTCGAGTCACTCGTACGGATTTACCATCCTTCTTGGCAAAGCCCAATCGTACAGCCTTAATTTTCTTCTTTGGCTTCGCTTTGTTCTCTGCTTTTGCGTCGTGAAACATCACGTTGGAAATATGGATTGGGAATTCGATTTCGATCGCTCCACCTTGAGGGTTCTCTTGGGTTGGACGTACGAATCTTTTTCTTTTGTTCACACCTTCGATATAAACGCGGTCTTTGCGTTTATCCACAGCGAGGACTTTCCCTTTTTTTCCTTTTTCTTTACCGGAAATCACAAGAACTTCATCGTCCTTTTTGATTTTTGTCTTTTTGAATTTAGTGGGCTCGGAGCCTCTATATGCTAATTTAGCTGCCATTCTAGAGAACCTCCGGAGCGAGAGATATAATTTTCATGTATTTTTTATCGCGAAGTTCACGGGCAACAGGTCCGAAGATCCTGGTTCCTTTTGGATTCCCTTTGTCATCAATGATGGCAACGGCATTGTCATCGAAACGAATGTAAGTTCCGTCTGGACGACGAACTTCTTTTTTCGTTCTCACAACAACTGCTCTTTGAACCGCTTTGTTATGCACTTTTTTACCTTGCCCGTCACGAAGACCGTATGCAGGTTGTGCTTCTTTCACAGCGACGATAATCTCGTCACCAAGCGTTGCGTAGCGTTTTTTGGAACCGCCAAGCACTTTAACGCACATGACTTTTTTCACACCCGAGTTATCGGCTACTTGTAAAATAGTTTCTTGTTGAATCATACTAATTTCGCCTTCTCAATTACCTTTACAAGTTTATGGTGTTTCTGCTTAGAAAGTGGTCTTGTTTCCACAGCGATGACTCGATCACCAACTTGACACTCGTTCTTCTCGTCGTGAATTTTCACGCGGGAAGTTCTGGTCATAATCTTCTTAAACCGTGGGTGCACTTTTCTTGTGATGATTTCGATCACTACGGTTTTATCCATAGCATCACTCACAACTACACCTTGAATGGTTAAAGACTTTTTAGAGTTTTTATCTTCCATAACCTACTTCTTCTTACCTTTGCTTGTTTTAGCGACTTTTGGAGCCGAACCAGCTTTCGGTGCGATTTGTTTGAGTTTACCCTTTGCAGTTAGTTCCTTCTCACGAAGTACAGTTAACGCTTGGGCAATTCTCTTCTTATTATTGCGGATTACTTTTGGGTTCTCAAGTGATCTTGTCACACCAAATTGGAATCTTGCTTTTCTTACTTCTTCGGAAGAGGAAAGAATTTCTTTCTTCAAATCTTCAGGAGATAGTGATTTGAAATCGTCTTTCATAGAACGTTCCTCTTAACAAATGAAGTTTCTACTGGCAGTTTGAACGCTGCTAAATGAAGTGCTTTTCTTGCTGTATCTTCATCAACACCAGCCATTTCAAAAAGAACTCGTCCTGGTCGGATTTCAGCAATCCAGAACTCTGGGTTACCTTTACCTTTACCCATACGAGTTTCGGCAGGTTTCTTTGTGATTGGTAAATGAGGGAAGATCCTGATCCACAATTTCCCACCTCGTTTCACTTGGCGGTTGATAGTAATCCTTGCAGCTTCGATTTGACGCGCAGTGATACGACCGGAAGAGATGGCTTTTAAACCGAACTCACCGAACGCAACGTAAGAACCTCTTTCGTCCTTACCTTTTAAGCGCCCTCTTTGGCGTTTTCTAAATTTTACTCGTTTAGGTGCTAACATGATTGTTTCTCTTTAGTACTTCTTAACTAGTTCTACGTTTTACAGCGTATTTATCTTCATCAGACTCTTCCTTAGTTGGGAAGTAGTCACCTGTATAAGTCCATACTTTCACACCAATTTGTCCGAAAGTCGTGAGGGCTTCTTTGAATCCAAAATCAATTTTGGCACGAAGAGTATGAAGCGGAACTCGTCCTTCCATATACTTTTCAGTTCTTGCCATATCCGCTCCGTTGAGACGTCCGGAGATTTGGATTTTCACACCTTCCACTCCACCGCGCATGGCACGACGAAGTTCTGCTTTCATGACTCGACGGAATGGCATCCTTTGTTCGATCTGAAGGGCAACCGTTTCTGCAATTGCTTGCGCAATCACTTCTGGTTTTTTCACTTCGATGATGTTCATTCCAATCGGTTTATCAGCGTATTTTTTAAGTTCTTGTTTTACCGCTTCAATGTTTTGGCCTTTTTGACCAATCACCATACCAGGTTTAGAAGTATGGAGGTTTACGTTGATCTTTTCAGGGAATCTTTCGATTACGATTTTCACAACGGATGCGTTTTTGAATTTCTTCTGAAGGAATCTACGGATCTTGATATCTTCGTGAAGATTTTTAATGTAATCTTGTTTGGAAAACCAAACCGAATCCCAATTGCGTGTGATTCCGATTCGTAGTCCGATTGGATTTACTTTCTGACCCATAAATTAGCTAACCTTCTTTTCGATTTCAGATACAACAACAGTGATGTGGCTTAGGCGTTTACGGATCCTAGAAGCACGACCACGTGCTCTTGGGCGGAAACGTTTCATGATAGGGCCGTCATCCACATAGATTTTTTTAACATAAAGTGAACTCGGATCCAAACTTTCGTTCATTTGGACTGCGTTCGCCACTGCCGAGTTCAGAAGGTTGATGATCATTGAACTTGCTGCTTTATTAGTAAAACGCAAGATATCAATGGCTTCCTTGTAATCGTATCCACGAACTTCATCAGCAACCAGGCGAGCTTTTCTGGCAGAAATTCTGAGGTGTTTTCCTACTGCTTTTGCTTCCATCTCTCTACCTATTTCTTCGCTACTTTTTTGTCTCCACCGTGACCTTTGAAGGTTCTAGTGGGAGCAAATTCACCGAGTTTGTGACCGATCATGTTTTCGTTTACATAAACAGGAACAAACGCTTTGCCATTATGAATCATGACTGTGTGACCAATCATATCTGGATAAATGGTACTTCTTCTGGACCAAGACTTGAAGGGAGTTTTTTTCCCTTCAGAGTTTAGGCTTGTAATTTTTTTCATGAGGTGGTCGTCAATGAACGGACCTTTTTTTAAGCTTCTAGCCATGAGTATCTAGATCCTACCTATTCCTGTTTTTCTTACGTCTTTGGACAATAAAACGGTCAGACGGTCTAGTCTTACGTGTTTTAAATCCTTTCGTAGGTTTACCCCAAGGAGTCACTGGGTGACGACCTCCGGAAGTTCTACCTTCACCACCACCGAGTGGGTGGTCCACAGGGTTCATAACGACCCCTCTTACTTTCGGTCTCTTTCCTAACCAACGGTTACGACCCGCTTTACCAATGATGACCAAGTTATGGTCTTTGTTGGAAAGTTCTCCGATTGTTGCTAAGCACTCTTTACGCACTTTTCGGATTTCCGAAGAAGGAAGTTTGAGAGAGACATAGTCACCATCTTTAGCGGAGATCACAGCAAATGATCCTGCTGTGCGAGCGATTTGACCGCCTTTTCCGATATGAAGTTCAATGTTGTGAACGTTAGTTCCCGCAGGGATTTTATCCAAAGGAAGTGTGTTCCCTAGTTTGATCTCTGCATTGGCACCTGATTCAATTTTATCCCCAACTTTTAAGCCGTTTGGAGCTAAAATGTATCGGTATTCTCCGTCTGCATAACAGATCAGAGCAATAAAAGCGGAACGGTTTGGATCGTATTCGATTGTTTTGACTGTCGCAGGGATTCCAAATTTATTACGTTTGAAATCGATGATACGAAACTTTCTTTTGTTACGTCCACCTTTGCGTCTAACAGCGATTCGTCCCTTGTTATCACGACCAGCTTTGTAAGAAATGTTGGCAGTGAGTGGTTTGTAAGGAACCACTTCAGTGATTTCTTTGAAATCTAGAACGGAATAATACCGGCTAGACTGCGTTGTGGGTTTAAGTTTTCTAATTCCCATAATTAAACCTTAGCAAAATCCAAATTTGCTCCGTCAGCAAACGTCACTACAGCTTTTTTGTAGTGAGGTCTTGGAGACGGCATGTTTCTAAAACGTTTCATTTTCCCACGGTAAACGGCTACGTTTACAGCAGTTGGAACTACGTTATACATTTGTTTCAGGGCTTGTTTGATCAAAGTTTTGTTCGCATCCGGGTGGACTTTGAACGTATACTTGACAGTTCTTTTTCCCATACGTTCTCCAATTGTTTGAAGGTCTTGCGACTTTTCTGTAACAACTGGTGATAAGATTACATTCTCTAGGTTCACTGTCTTATCCTTTCTTAGAATACTGAGCCTGAAGCTCTTTTAAAGCGCTTTCAGAGATTACTAAATTGTTATTATAGAGGATGTCTCGGCAAACGACTCGTTTGCTGTTCACATATTTGAGGTTCTCTATATTGCGAGTGGATTTTTTGAGGAATTGGTTTTCACCAGCTACCACAAAACCCACGTTACCCTTCTCCGCAATTTCCATGTTCTTCAAAATGTTGTAGATGGACTTTGTGGAGTAAGAAGAAGGTTCTACGTCTTCTATGATCGCGATTCTGTTTTCTTCTGCCTTTTTGTTAAGGATGGAGAGAACAGCCTTTTTCTTAACGCTGCGTGACAAGTTAGAGGAATAATCTCTTGGTTTTGGTCCATGAATGATACCACCACCAACGAAATGTGGAGCTCTGATGGATCCTTGTCTTGCACGACCAGTTCCTTTTTGAGCCCAGGGTTTGATTCCCCCACCGCGAACTTCGGAACGATCCTTAGTAGAATGTGTTCCTTGTCTGTTGTTCGCATTTTCAGCTTTAACCGCATCATAGATGGCTCCAAGCGAAATGCCGGTAGCAAATAATTCTGCCGGAAGTTCAACTTCGCTTACGAATACGCCTTCTTTATTGTATTTACGCGCTTTCATGTTCTACCTATCTATTTATCCGATTTTTTCTATCGTAACGATACCGCGTTCTCTTCCTGGAACCGGACCGGATACAAATACCAAGTTGGCGTCTGCATCAATTTTTACTACTTTCAGGTTTCGAACAGTGCTCTGTTCAGAACCCATTCTTCCGCCCATCTTCAAACCCTTAAACACACGTCCAGGAGTTGTATTAGAACCAATCGAACCTGGATGTCTTTGGAATCTGGAACCGTGTCCAGCTGGACCACCAGCAAAACCGTGTCGTTTAACAACACCTTGCGTTCCCTTTCCCTTAGAAGTTCCGGTTACTTTCACCGTGTCGTTCAAAGCAAACACATCAGCGAGTTTTACCTCAGCACCAACTGCTACATCCTCAAAACCTTTGAATTCAATCAGAGTTTTTTTCGGAGCCGCAATGTTAGCTTTTTTAATGTGTCCAACTTCGGCCTTCGTCATGTGTTTTTCTTTGGCATCACCAAATGCTAATTGAACAGCTTCGTAGCCGTCGTTCGCAGATGTTTTTACCTGGGACACAAAACAAGGACCAACGCGTAAAACAGTTACAGTAACCATTTTACCTTCGTTATTGAATATGTGGGCCATGCCCAATTTTTCGCCGATTAAACCTTTAGCCATGGATCCTATCCTTAGGATTTAATATCTACGGAAACTCCAGCAGGGAGTTGAAGCTTCATCAGGGCTTCTACCGTATCTTCATTCGTATTTAAAATATCGATGAGTCTCTTATGAGTTCTCATTTCAAACTGTTCTCTAGCTTTTTTATTCACGTGCGGAGAACGTAATACCGTGTAGATTTCTTTTTTTGTTGGAAGCGGGATTGGACCGGAGACAGTAGCTCCGGTCCTCTTCGCAGTCGCAACAATCTCAAAGGTTGATTGGTCAATCAACCGATGATCGAAAGCTTTTAACTTAACGCGAATTCTTTGTCCAGCCATTGGGATTACTCAACGATCTCCGCAACAACACCAGAACCAATTGTTCTTCCACCCTCACGGATAGCGAACTTCAAACCTTGGTCCATAGCAATTGGGTGGATAAGTTCGATTGACATCGTAACGTTATCTCCCGGCATAACCATCTCCATTCCACCAGGAAGGTTACAAACACCAGTGATGTCTGTAGTTCTGAAATAGAATTGAGGACGGTAGTTGTTAAAGAATGGAGTATGACGTCCACCTTCGTCTTTAGTAAGAACGTAAACTTCCGCTTTAAATTTTCTGTGTGGAGTGATAGTACCCGGTTTCGCAAGAACTTGACCTCTTTCGATGTCTTCTTTTTTAGTTCCGCGAAGAAGAGCACCAATGTTGTCTCCAGCTTCCGCTTGGTCAAGTAGTTTACGGAACATCTCAATACCAGTAACAACTGATTTAGATGTATCACGGATACCAACGATTTCGATCTCGTCGTTGATTTTAAGTACGCCTTGCTCAACACGACCAGTTGCAACAGTTCCACGACCAGTGATTGAGAATACGTCCTCAACTGGCATAAGGAAAGGTTTATCAACAATACGTGTAGGGTTTGGAACGTAAGTATCAACAGCTTCCATAAGTTTAAGAATGGATTTCATTCCTAGGTCAGAATCTTCACCTTCAAGAGCTTTTAATGCAGAACCAGAGATGAAAGGTGTTTTATCACCAGGAAAGTTGTATTTGTTAAGAAGGTCTTTGATTTCCTCTTTAACCATCTCAACCATATCGTCTCTTTCATCAGCTGCAAGCATGTCAGCTTTGTTTAGGTAAACCACGATGTAAGGAACCCCTACTTGGCGAGCAAGAAGGATGTGTTCTTTCGTTTGTGGCATAGCACCGTCAGTTGCAGAAACTACGAGAATCGCAGCGTCCATCTGAGCAGCACCAGTAATCATGTTTTTAACATAGTCCGCGTGTCCCGGGCAATCTACGTGTGCGTAGTGACGGTTTGGAGTTTCGTACTCCTGGTGAGACGTTGCAATAGTAATCCCACGAGCCTTTTCTTCGGGCGCATTGTCGATTTGGTCATAAGCAATCGCTTTATTTTTTCCACCAACTAACTTCGCAAGCGTTGTTGTGATAGCTGCTGTTAGGGTTGTCTTACCGTGGTCAACGTGACCAATAGTTCCGATGTTTAAGTGTGGTTTTGAACGGTCAAATTTTTCTTTAGCCATTGTTAGAATCTACTCCTCAATCGTGGTGCAAGACCCGATCCTCGGTTCTTTACTCCTTTAAAACTGCATGAAATTCATAGGTAAAAGCAGTCCTTTCCCAAGAAATGCCAATCCCTTTGGTCATGTTTCTAAGAGCCCCTGAAAAGCCAAGCAGGTTTTGGGCCGGTGCATTGGCTTTTAAGTGACTCTTCCCTGCCACAGCTTCCCAGATGGAGACCACCTTGGCGTTTCTGCGACTTAGATCAGAAAGAACTACACCCAAATGGTCTGCGTCCACCATCACTTCTACTTCCGTGAGGGGTCCGACCAAATACGTGTTGGATGGAAACAATTCCTTTACGCCTGCCAGTATCGCTACTTTCAAAAGCGTCAAAGTGGTTTGCAAATCTCCCTCGGGAATCTCATAAGAGAGAACACGAAGTCTGAGACCAACAATTTCCTCACCGTAAAACCCGTGTAAGCAGGCTTCCAGAAAGGATGTTTCTATCGAATTTTTTACTTCTTCCGGAAGACTTACCTCGAAGGCAATATGCTTCGAAAAATCGGCAGTATCTTCCAGGACTGCGATGAGCGCGCCGCTTGACTTTTGGTCTTCAAAGGCACGATGCTCTAGGGCAACCTTATGAGACATTTTTTTAAGATGCTCTAATTTGGCAATGTTTATCGAACTAAAGTTCAGTTTTTTTTCAGTTCTTTCCTGAATTCTGCGAATTCCGATCTCGAGATGAAGTTCCCCTCTTCCTAATAGTACCAATTGTCCGGTATCGTCCTTCTTTTCTAGGCAGTATCCAGGATCTTCCCAAACTAACTCTTCGAGGCGACATAACCAAAATTCTTTTTCGGAAGAATGTTCCGGCTCGAGAACAATGGAGAAAGGACTGGGGACTCGATCCGAAGATTTGGTTTCCAGATCATTCAGAAGTTCGTTCGCAAGCGATACGGAACTTCCGGGAAATAAAAGTAGATCCGGGTGGTCTTTTAAAAATACAAGTTTACCCTTCTCCAGGCTTGTGGCCTCTTCCCTGGTTTCCGGATCGATAAAGTGAAAAGATGGCTCCGGATGATCTTTGGACGGGGACTTCCCGCTCTCGACCTTGTTTTTTCCCAGACTTTGGATCGCCGATTTGTTTTTCTCTTCGGTAGGATAGACGACGGCATACCGACCGAGTTCTTCGTCCGTTCGTCTGGAAAGCACGAGTAACGGGAGACCAGATCCAAGTTCCTCTGGTGGATTTTTTGGCTCTGTCCACGCCACTAAATCCAAAAGTTCCCGAACCCCTTCCCCAGTTTTGGCCGATCCTCCATAAACAGGATAGAGTTTCCCGGAACCAGGCCCACTTCGAAGTCCTATCATAGAATAATCGGTTTGGCCAGAGGGATCATTCCAAGAAGAAAGAAGGAGCTCATCATTCCAAGCCATCAGTTCTTCTTTTACCGTTTTTGGAAAACGAGAGGGGGATCGCAGGTAGTATTCCCACTTTCCCTCTGGATCCTTCTGAAAAAGAGAAACAGGAACCCCGTCCAGAATCTCTTCGAGAGAGACCAAAGTGTCCAAATACTCTTCATCAAACCGGTCGAGTTTATTGATAAAGAAAACCATAGGCACACTGGCCTTCCGTAGTTCTTCAATCACAAGGCGGGCTTGTGATTGCACCACAGTCCCTGCCTCCAAAACCACAATAGCAGTTTCCATGGCAGGCAGAAGGTCTGTGACTTGGTTTCGAAAATCAATATGACCAGGTGTATCGACTAGTTGGATCGCAAACTCACCAAATGTTGTTTTCCAGGGAATGGTATGAAAGGTGGTGCGAATGGAAATTCCCCGCTCAATTTCTTCCTGTAAAGAATCGGATTCGGTATTTCCATCTTCAATGGATCCTACTGCCGAAATTATCCCAGCCTCGAATAAGATCCGTTCGGTGAGTGTGGTTTTACCCGAATCAATATGCGCGAAAATTCCAACAGTTCGGTATTTCATAAATTTGGTGCTTTAAAATAAAAAAGCCAGGTTTCCACCTGGCTTGTCAATGTTTGGAATCGAATGGATGAGACTACCAGCGGTAGTGGGAGAAAGCCTTGTTGGCGTCTGCCATCTTTCTGATGTCTTCTTTCTTCTTGATTGCAGATCCAGTTCCTTTTTGAGCTTCCATGAATTCTGCAGCCAATTTATTCTTCATTGATTTTTCGTTTCTTCCACGGCTATATTTGATAAGCCAGCGGATTCCAAGAGCGAGACGCCTTTCTGGACGAACTTCGATTGGAACTTGGTAAGTAACCCCACCCACACGACGAGATTTTACTTCCACTTGTGGTTTCGCATTTTCCAAAGCTTCTTGGAAAACAGCAAACGGGTCTTGCCCAGTTTTTTTAGCAATTACTTCTAACGCATCGTAGAACACGGATTCAGCGACACTTTTTTTACCATCTACCATTAGGCAGTTGATAAACTTAGAAATCACTTTGTCATTGTATTTAGGATCGCCTTCGATGTGGCGTGGTTCAACTTTTCCTCTTCTTCTAGACATATACCCTTTCTCCGATTACGCTTTAGGACGCTTAGCGCCGTATTTAGAACGTCCTTTACGACGTTTGTCCACACCGAGTGTATCCAGTGTTCCACGAATGATATGATAACGAACCCCTGGTAAGTCTTTTACCCTTCCCCCACGGATAAGAACCACGTTGTGTTCTTGGAGGTTATGGCCTTCACCAGGAATATAAGCAGTCACTTCAATTCCAGTAGTGAGGCGAACCCTTGCTACTTTACGAAGAGCTGAGTTCGGTTTTTTAGGAGTAAAGGTCATTACCCTTGTGCAAACCCCACGTCTTTGTGGGCATGCTTTTAGGGCAGGAGATTTAGTTCTTTTCTTTTGGTCTTCTCTTCCAATGCGGATGAGCTGGTTAATTGTAGGCATTCGATTCCTTCTTCTACTTCTCTGTCTTTAAAAAAATAATGACGTTTTCGTCCAAAATTCCAGATGGGGACATTTTGTAAACGAAAACATGATTTTGTCCCCAGAAACTCTTACGAATTTGCTAGGGACAAGGTTTGGGTCTAATCGTCGTCGTCCTCATCATCTGAGTCATCCGATTCTTCTTCCAACTCATCTTCATCCTCGTCCTCTTCGGCAACAAGGCGTGAAAGTGTGGCAGTGGAAACAGGAGCTGACTCGGAAATCTCGGAAATTTCTTCTTCCTCTTCTTCCGATTCCAGATCCCAATCCAAGTCTCCTGGGAGATCTTTGAAAACTTCAATGTCACGGTATTTTTTCATACCTGTTCCCGCAGGGATCATGTGACCAATGATTACGTTTTCTTTCAAACCCATGAGGTTGTCTGTTTTTCCTTTGATGGCCGCATCGGTTAGAACCTTAGTAGTTTCCTGGAAGGAAGCTGCCGAGAAGTAAGACTCAGTGTTTAGGGAGGCTTTGGTTAATCCCAAAAGAACTGGAGTTCCTTGTGCTGGCGATCCACCTTCTTTTTCCACTCGGTCGTTTTCTTCATCAAAAAGGAATTTATCCACTTGTTGTTGGTTCACAAAAGATGTGTCCCCACTATCAGTGATGATCACCTTACGAAGCATAGAGCGAACCACCACTTCGATGTGTTTATCGTTGATATGAACCCCTTGCAGACGGTAAACTTCCTGAACCTCAGAAACCAAATATTCGTGAAGGGCGTTTGGTCCTTTGATCGCAAGGATGTCATGCGGGTCAAAGTTTCCTTCATCCAACTGGTCTCCTCGTTTCACAAAGTCACCTTGGCGCACACGGATTTGTTTTCCGACAGGGATGGCTACTTTTACTTTTTCTTGTTCTGCAGTTTCTGGGATGATATAGAGAATTCGTTTTTCTTTTACGATTTCTCCTTTGTCTTCGATCTTTCCGTCAATTTCTGCCAGTGTGCAGGCATCTTTCGGACGACGAGCTTCAAAAAGTTCATCTACCCTTGGAAGACCACCCGTGATATCTCGAGTTTTTTCTGCAACCGATGGAATCTTGAAGATGATATCCCCTTCTCGCACCTTGTCTCCATTTTGGAATTGGAGAAGAGCATCCACTGGAACTGAGTATTCATCGGATCCGATCAGAACTTTTGGAACCAATCGATCTTTCTTTTGTTCTACAACTTTCAGAATGATATTGGAAGTTTTTGGATCCACGTCACGACGAACGTTTTTACCAATTTCCAAATCTTCCCATTGGATGGTTCCTGCTGCTTCCGCAACTGCCACCTCGTTAAATGGGTCGAACTCAGCAAGTGCCTTGTTCTCTTCTACGATTTGGCCTTCTTCTGCACGAAGGATGGTTCCGATTTTTACTGGAATCACAAAGTCATCACCGAGAATTCGCAGTGTGGTTCCTACAAGAGAAACTGTTCCCGCTTGGTCTGAAGTGATTCGTTGTTCTGTTGATTCGCCAACTTGGGTCGCAAATACTTCCCCTTTTTCCAATCTTTGTCCATCCACAACACGAACACTAGAGAGTGAATCTGTATTATATTCTTGGATGAGTCGGTTGACGATAATGGTTCCGCGACGAGCAAACACTTTTGCAGAATTTGCATTGATCACGAGACGACCATTGATTGATTTTACGATAGAGCGATAAGGAACTTTATGTTCTTTTTCTGAAATGGTAGCAGAGGCAGCACCACCCACGTGGAAGGTTCTCATCGTCAGCTGTGTTCCCGGTTGACCGATGGACTGAGCGGCAATGGTTCCCACTGCTTCCCCAATCTCAGCAGGAACAAGGCGAGCCATGTCCATACCGTAACATTTTGTACAAATTCCGTGGCGAGATCTACAAGTCAGAGGTGATCTGACTTTGATTTTATCATAACCAAGGTTTTCAATCTGTTGTCCAAGGGCTCTTGTGATGAGAGTATCTTTCGGGAAAACCACTTTCTCAGAAACTGGATCCACCAAATCTTCAGCCGTATAACGACCGAACACTCTGTCCGCAAGAGAAACGATTACGTTTTCCCCTTCTTTTACGATTCCAAGAGTGATGTTTGCTTTGGTTCCGCAATCATCTTCCGATACGATCACATCCTGAGAGATATCCACTAGACGACGAGTGAGGTAACCGGCATCGGCAGTTTTTAACGCCGTATCCGCAAGACCCTTTCTCGCACCATGTGTAGAGATAAAAAATTCTAATACCCCGAGACCTTCACGGAAGTTGGAACGAATCGCAAGTTCAATGATTTCCCCAGACGGTTTCGCCATAAGACCCCGCATCCCAGCAAGCTGACGGATCTGTTGTTTTGACCCGCGAGCACCAGAAGCTGCCATCACGAATACTGGGTTGAATCCACCTTGGTCTTTTTCGAGTTCCTTAAACATCCCGTCCGTAATGCGGTCATTGGTTTTGGTCCAAATCTCGATTACTTTTTTACGACGTTCCTCATTGGTGATGATACCTTTACGATACTCCATATCCGCTTTTTCTACTTCTTTGTTGGCATCAGTCACGAGACCTTCTTTTTGAGGAGAAACTCGGATGTCATCAATGGAGATGGTAGGAGCAAATACAGTTGCGTAACGGTAACCAAGGCGTTTGATTTCATCAAGCATCACAACAGTGATCCCTGGTCCAAACTTCTCGTATACGTCTGCAATGATTTTGTTTGTTTCTTTATCACCGAGGGTTCTATTGATATAAACATACCCTTTTGGCATCACCTGGTTGAAGATAAGCCTTCCCGGTGTGGTTTCGATGATTTTCCCTTCGTGTAAAACAGAGATTTTGGAGCGAATTTCAACGGTTTTCGTTTCAATCGCATACATCACTTCCTCAAGACCTGTGAAGAATTTACCTTCTCCCTTCGCGTCTTTTACTTCAGAAGTGAGGTAATAAATTCCAAGAACGATATCTTGTGTTGGTCCACAAATCGGTTGTCCGTTCGCAGGATTCAAAATGTTATGCGGTGATAACATCAGCATCCAAGTTTCAAGCTGTGCTTTTGGAGCAAGCGGAACGTGAATTGCCATTTGGTCCCCGTCAAAGTCAGCGTTGAACGCGTGACAAACGAGAGGATGGAGTTTGATTGCCTTTCCTTCTACTAGTACTGGTAAAAATGCTTGGATTCCTAGTCTGTGAAGAGTTGGAGCACGGTTCAGGAGAACCGGGTGTTCTTTCACCACAGTTTCCAAAACATCAAAAACTTCTTTGTCTTCTGCTTCGATTTTTTTCTTCGCAGATTTGATGTTTGGTGCTAGTTCCAAATCCACAAGGCGTTTCATAATGAATGGTTTGAAAAGTTCCAAAGCCATTTTTTTAGGAAGACCCATTTGGTGGTATTTCAGTTCAGGACCAACAACAATTACGGAACGACCAGAGTAATCCACACGTTTACCGAGTAGGTTTTGGCGGAACCGGCCTTGTTTTCCTTTGAGCATATCGGAGATAGATTTAAGTGGTCTATTTCCTTTTCCTTTTACGGTTCGTTTACGACGGCTGTTATCAAAAAGAGCATCCACTGCTTCTTGTAACATACGTTTTTCGTTTCGTACGATGATCTCAGGAGCTTTCAAAGCAAGAAGTCGTTTGAGACGATTGTTTCTATTGATCACACGGCGATACAAATCATTAAGGTCGGAAGTCGCAAAACGACCACCCTCTAATTGTACCATAGGACGAAGTTCTGGTGGGATCACAGGAACTACATCCAGAACCATCCACTCAGGACGGTTTCCAGAATCCCGGAAAGCTTCCAAAACTTCCAAACGTTTGAAAATACGTTTGTCAGAGATTTTATTTTTATCTTGGATCTTTTGGCGGATTACACGAGCTTCTGCATCCACATCAATGCGTGCGAGAAGTTCTTTGATGGCGTCCCCACCAATCCCTGCGATAAATTTATCACCGTATTCATCTAAATAATTATGGTATTCATCTTCATCGATGAGTTCCCCTCTGTTCCTTCCGGAATCAGCTGGGTCAATGATCACATACTTCTCAAAGTATAAAACACTTTTGAGTTGGTTGATGGTCATATCAAGAAGGAGTCCCATACGAGATGGAACCGATCGGTAGTACCAAATATGCGAAACTGGGGCTGCAAGTTCAATATGACCCATTCTCTCACGACGCACTTTGGAGTGAGTTACCTCAACCCCGCATTTGTCGCAAACCACTCCCTTATAACGGATGGATTTGAATTTACCGCAGTAACATTCCCAATCCTTAGTGGTTCCGAAGATTTTTTCGCAGAAAAGACCATCTCGTTCCGGTTTTAGGGTACGGTAGTTGATCGTTTCAGGTTTTTTGACTTCCCCGAACGACCACTCTTTGATCCGCTCGGGTGATGCCAAACGGATCGTAATCGATTCAAAACTATTGTAATTTCTCATACTTTTTCCCTTCCCTAAACGTTTTCAATGGTCTCGAATTTGATTTTCTTTTTGTTTTTCGAGAATTCATCTTCGTAATCAGAGATATCCACTTCCAATCCTTCGGAGTCTTTGATGATGATATCAAGAGCAAGACCACGGAGTTCTTGTACAAGAACGTTGAATGATTCTGGAATTCCCGGTTTGATCGAATGAATTCCTTTTACGATCGCTTCGTAAATTCTTGCACGTCCAAGCATGTCATCTGACTTGATGGTGAGTAACTCTTGTAAGGTGTGTGATGCACCATAAGCCTCAAGAGCCCAAACTTCCATCTCCCCGAGCCTCTGTCCCCCGAACTGCGCTTTACCACCGAGTGGTTGTTGCGTTACGAGTGAGTATGGTCCAGTGGATCTTGCGTGGATTTTGTCATCCACCAAGTGAGCCAGTTTCAACATGTAAATGTATCCGCAGAAGACTTGGTTGATGAATTTTTCTCCCGTTCTTCCGTCGTATAACTGAAATTTGCTGTTTTCCGGTAATCCCGCTTTTTTGCAGAATTCATGAACGTCACCTTCGGTGGCACCATCAAACACAGGAGTTTCAAAATTGATTCCTAGTTTTTTGGCAGCGAAACCAAGTTGTGTTTCAAAAATCTGACCGAGGTTCATACGTGAAGGAACACCTAACGGGTTGAGTACGATATCAACAGGAGATCCATCTTCCATGTATGGCATATCTTCTTGTGCCATCACACGTGCAACAACCCCTTTGTTTCCGTGACGACCCGCCATCTTATCACCCACGAGGAGTTTCCGTTTGCGAGCCACATACACTTTCACCATTTCTTCCACGCCAGCAGCGAGTTCGTCGCCTGTTTCACGGGAATAACGTTTGATATCGATCACAGTTCCTTCAAAACCGTTTGGCATACGAAGAGAGGAATCTCTTACTTCTTTTGCCTTCTCTCCAAAAATGGAGTGTAATAGTTTGTATTCTGGAGTGAGGTCGGTTTCTCCTTTAGGAGTGACCATACCGACAAGGATGTCCCCTGGTTTCACTTCCGCACCCACACGGATCACACCAGACTCATCCAAATCACGGAACGCTTTGTCCGAAAGGTTTGGAATGTCACGAGTGATTTGTTCTTGTCCAAGTTTCGTTTCCCGAGCTTGGATTTCGAATTCTTCAATGTGGATCGAAGAGAAAACATCGTCTTTAATGATTCGTTCCGAGATTAGAATCGCATCCTCAAAGTTGTAACCTTCCCAAGGCATAAATGCCACAAGAACGTTACGGCCAAGTGCCAAATAACCAGCGTCAGTGGATGGTCCATTGGCAAGAACAGTTCCTTTTTGGAGGATTTGTCCAAACTCACCGTATTTTTCGCCTTTGATGATTTGTCCCGCTACTGGGGCACCAATTCCTAAGTCTTGGCCTTCTTTCACAACCGCAACGTATTGCACATCTTCCGAATGGAAAAGTTCATGGGTTTCTTTTTCTCCGTTAGGAGAAGTAATCTCCACACGTTCTTTGGAAACCTTACCTACTTTACCACCAGTCGTCGTATGCAACATGGAAACGTTTGGTTTTTGGTTAAAACAAGTTCCTTGGTTGGTTTTTTTGAATTTAATGAGTGGGTAATGGACAATCTCTTTGGATTGGTCTTCTTTGATCCAAACACCTGTGGCATCCACTTTCGAAACCACACCATCTTTTTTGGCAACAATACAAACACCTGCGTCATAAGCCGCACGAGCTTCCATACCAGTTCCCACAAAAGGAGCTTCTTCTGTTAAAAGAGGAACCGCTTGGCGTTGCATGTTCGAACCCATAAGAGCGCGGTTCGCATCATCATGTTCTAAGAACGGAATGAGTGCTGTGGAAACCGATACAACTTGCAAAGGAGCCAGATCCATATATTGAATCTCAGATGGACTACGGAAAGGGAAATCCCCTCTATGGCGAGTGGAAATGAGTTTAGAAGTAAATTCTCCCTTATCATCCACAGTCGAATTGGACTGTGCCATGTAGTGGTATTCTTCTTTGTCAGCAGTGAGATACTCTACTTGTTTTTGGACTTTTCCATTTTTTACGAGACGGTATGGAGTTTCAATAAACCCATAATCGTTGACCCTGGCAAAACTGGACATGGAAAGAATGAGACCAATGTTTGGACCTTCCGGTGTTTCAATCGGGCACATACGACCGTAGTGAGAATAATGAACGTCACGAACCTCGAAACCTGCTCTATCACGAGAGAGACCACCAGGTCCAAGAGCGTTTAACCTACGTTTGTGGGTAAGTTCTGCCAGTGGATTGGTTTGGTCCATAAACTGAGAAAGTTGCGAAGACCCAAAAAACTCATTGATCACCGCAGTGATTGGTTTGATGGAAATAAGAAGCTGCGGAGTTTGTTGTTCCGGCTCCTGTACTGTCATTCTTTCTTTGATCACTCGTTCGACTCGAGAGAATCCCAGTTTCAATTGGTTTGCAATAAGCTCTCCGACAGAACGGATCCTTCTGTTTCCTAAGTGGTCAATATCATCCGGATAGTAGTTTTCTGCTTCCGACATAAGCATCACAAGGTAACGAACGGTTTCGATGATATCTTGTTTTCTTAAAACTCGGTCTTCTGCTTTTGAAAATTCTTTTGGATTGTTGAATTCAAATTTACTGTTGATTTTGTAACGACCCACAACACCTAAATCAAAAGTTTTAGGTGAGAAAAAGAGGCGTTTCAGTTCTGCTTCTGCGTTTTCAATCGTAGAAGGTTCGCCGGGACGCATGATCGTGTGAAATTTTTTGACAGCATCTTCGTAGTCGTTCACACCATCTTTTTCTAAACAGTTGATAAGAACTGGGTTGTCCTTTCCTTTCGGAAATTCAATAACATCCACATCTTTTACCTTCATTTCACGAAGGATGGAGATATTGTCCTCATTGATTTTGGATCCGGCATCGAGCATTACCTCGCCCGTTTCCATGTTGATGATATCAGCGATGGTTCGGCGGCCAATCAACCGTTTGAGGTCCTTTGGATTGGCACCAGCAATCTTCATTTTGGAAGATCCGTAGAATAAACGAAGCACTTCTTCGTTCGTTCCCATACCCATTGCTTTGACAAGAAGGGTTGCCGGGAATTTTTTCTTACGGTCGATTTTGGCAACGAGGATTCCCTTGTTGTCCATCTCGAATTCCAACCAAGAACCTCGGTAAGGAATGACCCGCGCCGAGAAAGTATCTCTTACTTGGTCATAAGAAAAGAAAATACCAGGTGATCTATGCAACTGGCTCACCACTACCCTTTCCGCACCATTGATGATGAAAGTTCCGTGGTCTGTCATCACAGGAAGGTCCCCCATGTAGACAACTTGTTCCCGAATCTCTCCGGTGTCTTTGATGATGAGGCGAATGACTGCCTTTAATGGAACTGCAAAGGAAGAATCAGTGTCCTTGCATTCTTGAGGATCGCGTTTTGGCTCTCCCAAGATATAATGGCCATATTCCATGACCATATCGTTGTTTGGTGATTCGATTGGGAAGGATTCACGAAATACCGCTTCCAACCCCTGGTTCAAACGTTTCGTCGGATCTTTCACTTCCGACTGGAGAAACCAATCAAAGGATTTTTTTTGTACGTAGATAAGATTAGGAAGTAAATTGAGGTCGGTAATTTTACCGAAATTTACCCGGTTTCTAATTTGCATTCGGGTATGCATGGAATACTCTCCCTAGAGACAACAAAATAATAGATGGTATGATAAACGAAAAAATAGAGGTGGGGACGCCTACGGCCTCCCTGCCTCTAAGTTTTTGAAGACTGGGTTTAAAAATTGGCAACCGATTAACCGGCAGCAGCAACTTCTACTTGAGCCCCAACACCTTCGAGTTTTTTCTTAATATCAGCAGCTTCGTCTTTAGAAACCCCTTCTTTCACTGATTTTCCACCAGCTTCTACAAGAGTTTTCGCATCTGCTAATCCAAGACCAGTGATTTCGCGAACGAGTTTAATAACGTCGATCTTTTTGTCACCGTGTGCTTTCAAGATTACATTGAAAGTTGCCGGCTCTTCAGCAGCAGCTGCGCCACCACCTGCACCCGCAACAGCCGCTACCGCAACTGGTGCAGCAGCAGAAATCCCGAATTTGTCCTCCATCTTTTTCACTAGATCAGCTGCCTGAACTAATGTAAGACTTCCAATTTGTTCTAATAGCGCGTCAACAGACATCCTATATTCTCCTTATCCTACTAATCACTATGATTACTAATTGCCGTTTTTCTCGGCTACAGCATTGATGGCGCGAGCCAATGATGCCATGATTTGATTGATTCCAGAAGCAATTTGCGTTGCAGGAGCATTGATCCCACGAGCCACTTGCGCAAGAAGTTCTTGTTTGGACGGAAGTCCAGCAATCGCCTCTACTCCGGATTTACCCAAAACTTCCCCGTCCATATAGCCGGTTCTAATTTCGAGTTCCTTCTTATCTTTTGCAAAGTCCTTACAAACTTTTGCTACTGCTGGAAGTGCATCCAGAGAGAAAATCGCTGCAAGAGGGCCTTTGTAAACATCCCCAAAATCAATGGAGTTGTTTTTATGTTCAGAAGACTCTTTTAATGCACGGAGAAAAAGGTTGTTTTTGATTACCTTCATCTCCGATCCTTCTTTGCGAAGTTTCGCACGAAGGTTGGACATATCTTCAACAGTTAAACCGCTGTAAGATGCTAAAATAAAGTTTGGTCGTTTTTCCAAACGAGTTTTTAATTCTGCTACTGCTTCAATTTTAGATGGATTTGCCATTGTTCTTACTCGTTATATGTTCGCGTTTACTAGTTCTTTTACATCGACTTTTACGCCGATTCCCATAGTTGCCGCAACAGAGAAAGACTTGAGGTAATCACCCTTCGCATCAGAAGGTTTGTCTTTCATAAGAGCTGCAACAACAGCATTGATGTTATCAGAAAGTTTATCATCAGAGAAGGAACATTTTCCAACACCTAAGTGAACCACTCCCCCTTTGTCAGGTCGGTATTCAATTCGGCCGGCTTTCAGTTCTTTTACGGCTTTAGAAACATCTGTAGTTACTGTTCCTGCTTTTGGTTTTGGCATAAGGCCTTTACGACCAAGAACTGGACCAAG
This sequence comes from Leptospira bourretii, assembly GCF_004770145.1. Taxonomy (NCBI): domain Bacteria; kingdom Pseudomonadati; phylum Spirochaetota; class Leptospiria; order Leptospirales; family Leptospiraceae; genus Leptospira; species Leptospira bourretii. The sequence continues at coordinate 292,316 of NZ_RQFW01000019.1, forward strand.
TTTACCAACTTCCTTCATCATATCAGGAGTTGCCACACAAGCGTCAAAGTCAGTCCATCCACCAGAAACTTTTTCGATTAAGTCCATATCACCTACAAAGTCAGCACCGGCTTCCTTCGCTTCGTTTTGTTTGTCTCCTTTGCAGAAAACCAAAACTTTGATTGTTTTTCCAGTTCCGTGTGGAAGAGAGATAGTCCCTCTTACGTTTTGGAGAGACTTATAATTGATTTTAGTCGAAATCTCTAATGTTCCGTCAAATTTGGAAAAACTAGTAGCTTTTGCCAAACCGACTGCTTCACCAAGGGTATAAGCCTTTGTGCGATCGACTTTCTCTTTGAGTTGGATATATTTTTTGCCGCGTTTCATGACTTCGGTTCCCGTTTCCTAATGATTACTCGACGTTTACACCCATGGAACGACAAGTTCCAGCAATGATCTTAATTGCTGCTTCCATATCGTTCGCATTGAGGTCTTCCATCTTAGTTTTTGCAATTTCTTCTAGTTGTGCTCTTTTGATTGTTCCCACTTTTACAGTGTGGGGAGTGGCAGATCCACCCTGAAGCCCAAGCGCCTTCATCACAAGAAGAGCTGCTGGAGGAGATTTCGTTACGAATGTAAAACTTCTGTCAGAATAAACAGTGATGACCACTGGGAGTTTGAGTCCCATTTGGTTTTTGGATCTTTCATTGAACTGTTTACAGAATTCCATGATATTGAGTCCGGCTTGACCAAGAGCGGGACCTACTGGAGGAGCTGGGTTTGCTTTCCCTGCTTCCACTTGGAGTTTAATTTGTTTTACTACTTTCTTTGCAGCCATCTCGTTTCAAGTTCCTTACTAAAAGTCAATCTATCAGTTCTATTGTTCCGATTTTACTTGGAGGTAATCCAACTCCACAGGAGTGGATCTTCCGAAAATTTCTACACGAACGCGGAGTCTTCCCTTATCAGGAAAAATTTCATCCACAAGACCTGTGAAATTAGCAAACGGACCATCTATAATTTTCAATGTTTCGCCCACTTTGAATAGGAAACGAGGTCTCGAAACTTCTTCCGATTCCACACTTCCCACATCGCTGAAGAGGTTTTTGATCTCATCCAGTGAAAGTGGCTCCGGACCTTTTCCTTTTCCGCCTACAAACGTAGACACGGAAGGTAAGTTCTGGATTTTAAATCGAAGGTCATCGGTCATGTTCATCTCAACGAGAACGTAACCAGGCATGAGTTTTTTCTTTGTGACCTTCTTTTTGCCGTTTTTCATTTCGGCAACTTCCATCGAAGGAATTTTTACTGAGAAGATTTGGTCTTCCAGCTTTTGTTGTTGGACCATCTTCTCAATGTTCGTCTTCACCTTATTCTCGTGACCGGAATAAGTTTGAAGCACATACCATTTTTTATCTAAAGAATCGCCCACTTCCCTACCTATGTTCCTAATGCCCAGAACCACTTTAACAGCTTCAGGAAAACAAAATCCGAAGCTGATAAAAATAGGGAAAAGATAAATACTGTAACTAGGACTACAACGGTAGAACTCACTACCTCTTGGCGCGTTGGCCAATGTACTTTTTCAAGTTCTGCTTTACATTCCTGAATGAAACTCGTAGCTTTCATTGATCCTTGTCCTGTTCTCTAATTCTATATATTCTGCAGTCTGGCAGGGCTGGAGAGAATCGAACTCCCACCAAGGACTTTGGAGATCCTAGTTCTACCATTAAACTACAGCCCTAAAACAAGCCCTCTACCAGGCTTGAACTGGTGACCCCTTCCTTACCATGGAAGTGCTCTACCACTGAGCTAAGAGGGCAAAACGTTTCCCACCCAAGCGCGGGTTTCCAAGCGAGGCTAGGTTTTTTACACTATTTTAAATGAGGCTCTTTGGTCAATGGAAAATGAGTTTATTTCATAGAAATGGCAAAAAAACAGGAAAAACAATGAATTTCCCTTGAGATTTTAGTTGTGGATTTCCCGGTTCGATAATAGAACCATGTGGGATAAGTCCCCCACTTTAAGGAATGATTCGTGGCGAAACCCTTTGTAGAATTAGAAACACAAATCCCCGATTTGGTAAAGGCAAAATCCAAGATTGTCGTAAGATCCTCAAGGATGAATCGCCAACTAGAACAATATGTTTTAGGACTCATCACAAACATCCTTTCGGAAGTGGGACAATCTCAATTCGTGGAGATGCTTTATACAATCTCCAAAGAACTGACCATCAATGGAATCAAAGCCAATCAAAAACGTGTGTTTTTTGAAGATGAAGGCCTCGACATCACCGATGAGAATGATTATTTGCAAGGGATCAAAGAGTATTCCAAAAAATTCTCTGAGAAAATGGCAGATGAATATGGGAAACGTTGCCTTGCTCGTGGAGTTTACGTTCAAATCAAATTCCATTACTGTTTGGACGGACTTCTGGTAGAAGTGACAAACAACACTCCAGTCATCAAAACCGAAGAAGCTCGTATGCGAGAAAAAATGAAGAAGTCCATGGGATACAATGACATCGCCGAATTCTATATGGACAATATGGACAATACAGAGGGTGCCGGACTTGGAATTGCTCTCATTATGATCCTACTCAAAAACGAAGGTGTAGACCCTAACCTATTCCGGATCATCACCCATGCCGATCGAACGGTCGCTCGGGTAGAAATTCCGTTTAACGACAATTACGTGTCATTCCGCAGTGCAGAACTCGCTGAAATCTAGTTCGTTTTTCTCCGCTCCATCTACGATGTAATTGTATCGACCATCTGTTCGCCATTTTCGAAACTGGCGGACATGGAATTAAAAGGTGCAAACATTCTCGTCACCGGATCTGCCGGTGGACTCGGAAAGGCAATGGCTTACCGACTTGGTAAAGCCGGTGCCAATATCATTCTCTCTGACATCCAAAAAGACAAATTGGACGAAACCGTAGCTCTCTTCCAAAAAGAGGGAATCAAAACCACGGGCATTGTGGCAAACGTTGCCAAAGAAGAAGACAGTATCCGACTCATCGAAGAAGCAAGTGCTTTCCAAGGTAGCCTGGACGTTGCCATTTTGAATGCTGGAATTTTACGCGATGGACTTCTCATTCGCGTGGACAAAGAAACCGGAAAAGTAAAAGGCAAAATGGGAATCGACCAATGGCAATCGGTCATTGATGTAAACTTAACCGGTGTGTTTCTGACTGCTCGCGAAGCAGCAGCAAAGATGGTGGAACAAAAGAAAGGAGTGATCATCCCGATTGCCTCCATTGCCATGCATGGAAACTCAGGACAAACTAACTATAGTGCTGCCAAAGCAGGAGTAGCTGCAATGACAGTCACTTGGTCAAAAGAACTTGCTAAGTTTGGAATCAGAGTGGCAGGAATTGCACCAGGTTTTATCGGAACTGAAATGGTTCTAAAAGATATGAATCCGGAAGCATTAGAAAAATGGAAGTCCATCATCCCAGTGGGAAGACTTGGTGAGCCGGATGAGATTGCATCCACTGCCGAATTTATCATCTCGAATGACTTAGTGACTGGAGTAGTTTTAGAAATTTCTGGTGGTGTTCGAATCTAACTTTGATTAATGGTTTTGCCCTCAATTTTTTTCTGAGGGCAAAGCAGAAAATCTATGACTGGGTTTTGTCATTTTTTTTTTAAACGAAAAAAATTTCGTAGGTAAAATCAGTATACATTCGTCATAAGGATATAACGGAATCCTTAGTGATGAAAATAAAAACAGAACTCTCGAAACAACAATTGGAACAAGCCATTAAAGGAATACAAGGTATTGCCCACCCTATTCGTTTATTGATTCTATACACCCTAGCAAAAGAAGAAAAAACAGTCGGCCAACTTGTTGAGCTACTAGGAACAAGCCAATCGGCAGCTTCCCAACACTTAAGTAAGATGAAAAACAACGGAATCTTAGAATCTCGTAAATCATCCAACCAAGTTTTTTATAGTTTGAAGGACCCAAAATTCAAAGATTTGATCCAAACGATTGTCAAAGTGTATAAAAAGTAAACATCAGCTCTCTTCTTCTAATAAGAATCTGACGTATTCGCCAACCGCATCCCTGAGGTTTGTATAACCAAAGGGATATCCGGTTTGACCAATCTTCTCCATTGCCGCACAGGTATAATATTGGTATTTTCCCTTTAACGATTCTGGCATCTCAACATATTCAATTTGAACCGGTTTTTTCATGGATGCGAACAAAGCGTTTGCTAAATCGTTCCAAGTTTCAGCAACTCCTCGGCCTACATTGTACAATCCGTACTTTCGTTCAGAAAGAAGATAAATGCTAATTTTACTGGCATCCTTAACATAAAGAAAATCTCTTTTTTGTTCTCCGTCCTTGTATTCCGGTTTGTAAGACTTGAATAGTTTTAGTTTTCCAGTGTCTCTGATTTGTTCATAACCTTTTAGAACAAGGCTACGCATATCTCCCTTATGGGCTTCCCCATAACCAAAAACATTGAAGTATTTAAGTCCCACAAGTCTGTTTGATATCCCTACTTTTTTTGCATATAGGTCAAATAGCTGTTTGGAATATCCATACATATTGAGAGGTTTCAGATTTTCGATAGGAGCCTCGTCGTTATATCCAAATTCTCCCTCCCCGTAAGTCGCAGCACTCGAAGCATAAAGAAAAGGAATGTTTTTACTGACAGCAAACTCTGCCAATTTCTTCGTATAATGGAAGTTATTTTGCATTAAGTAAGTGGCATCTTTTTCTGTTGTGGCAGAACAAGCACCTAAATGGTAAATTTCAGAAATTTCGTTTAAGATTGAATTTCCAGAATCGAACATGGATTCGAATTTATCTTTTTCATAATAATCTAGGAAAAAATTCCTTTGTAGGTTTTTCCATTTTTCCGTTGTAGCCAAGTGGTCCACAACCAAGATATCTGTGTTCCCATTGTGATTGAGGTCTTCGATAATTTGTGATCCGATGAGGCCTGCGCCTCCAGTGACGAGAGTTAGTTTTTTTGCCATTGGTTTCTTTTTAGTTTTTTATACCTAGAGATTCTTTCTATACACTTTTTTACATTCAAAAGGAAAACGAGTTCTGTTCCTTATGATTTAATTTCCGTCTGCTTAGATTAAGTCGATCATACTTCCAAACTTTGTATCCACCTGTTTTACCGTTTCGGGGAGAGGAAGAAGTACTTCAGGGATCCAAGGTTTCATCCTGCAGTCAAAAACGATAGGAACTTGATATGCGATATGGTTCCCTATGGTTTCCGTTCTGGCATAGACATCAGATGCTGGTTCCATTCTCGTAAACATAGTCCAAATAAAATCAGAATCGGTTTTTACTGCATCCTCGGAATCATCCACAAGAAATACATAATGGAAACGACCAAGGTCTTCTCCAAGCAACCGATTTGCCAATTGGTCATTTGGAGTGAAAGCAGATCCTTCCACCACAAGAACTCCAGGTAAAAAAACTTTTGGTTTTGTGAATCGTTTGTCTTTTAGATTTCCTGTAAACTCTCTTGGTAGGTTTGGAAACTTTATTGGTGCATTGGCATCGGTGATTCCCATCCATAAAAGTTTACTACCTTTGTTGACCGTTCCACTTGTATAATCCAATGTATCTTGGCTAATATGACTGAAGATAAAAAAATCTGTTTTTGGATCCGATCTTTCTGTGATGACTTTGAACGTTTCTGAAAAGTTTTTTAAATTCACTTTTTCGTTTGTGACAAGTAAACATTTTGTGAGTGAAAGTTGCCCTTCTCCTAAGATCCGAAGAGCTCCCATAAAAGCTTCGCGAAAATACCTTTCTTTTACAACAGCGGCCGCAAGGGAATGAACTCCCGATTCTTCATAGGCCCAAACACCAAGCACTTGTGGCATCACCAGTGGGAACATGGGTGAAAGTAAATCCTGTAAAAACTCTGCGATATAATGGTCTTCTTGGGGAGGCCTTCCCACAACCGTAGCTGCCCAGATGGCATCCTTCCGATGGAGAACATGCGTTAGGTCCAAATAAGGATAATCATGTAACAACGAATAGTATCCGTAATGATCGCCGAAAGGACCTTCTGGTTTTCTTAAATGGGGAGGGATCGAACCGATCAGAGCAAAGTCGGCATCGGCAACAATCGGATAAGGAGAAATTGTTTTGTCTTTTTTCATCCGGAGTTTTTCACCCATAAGAAAGGATGCAAAAACAAGTTCCGGGATTTCTTCTGGAAGTGGCGCAACCGCTGCTATGGTCAAAGCTGGTGGCCCACCAATGTACACATGAGCTGGCAAGGACTCTCCTTTTTTTTCCGCTTCGTAATAATGAAAGCCACCACCCCTGTGGATTTGGATGTGCATCCCCACCGTTTTGTCGCCGAAAAGTTGCACCCGGTACATTCCTAAATTTCCATTGCCCGATTCGGGATGTTGGGTATAAACCAATGGCAAGGTGACAAAGGCTCCTCCATCTCTCGGCCAAGAAACCACTTGCGGTAACTCGTTTGTAGATAGAACGCTACCAGAGAGAACTGGGGCCCTTCTCACCTGTTTTAAGCCCACTTGGAAAGGCAAAAGTCCAAGGGAACGTTCTTTCCAAAGTTTGGAAAACCTAGGGGGAAATATCTCTTTTGCGAGTTTGGCAAGCCTTTGGATGGTCGCCACAGGTTTTGGGCCAAAGGCCAAATGAATTCGTTTTTCAGACCCATAAAGATTCGTGGCAACGGGAAACTTGGTCCCTTTGACATTGGTAAAAAGAAGGGCTGGGCCTTTTTTGGCCACAACTCGTCTCTGGATCTCTGCCAGTTCCAGATAAGGATCCACGGGATCGGAAATCACATGGAGTTCTCCCTCTGTTTGCAAAAGTCGGACAAAATCATTGGTGGATCGTAGTGAAACCATAAAAAGGAATGGACGGCTCCTTGTTTTCTTAAACTCTTAAGGGCATAAATTCTATGTCCCAAGAACCAAATACCACACAACCAATCATTACCGATATCAAAAGAATTGCTGTCTGCGGAGGATCTTTAGGAAGAGAGAGGCGCTCCTATGTGCGGGGACAGGTGGTGGATGTCGGGATTACGGATCTTATGAAGGCAGAAGGCCTTTGGGATTTAATGACGGGGCTTTTTATTGGGGAAGAAACAAAAATCACACCGTTCTTAGACTTTTCTTTGGCTCCAGTGCGTAAGCCCGTTTTAAAATTAGAAGTCTTTGATACCGGTGGAAATAAAATCTACACTTCAGGAAAAATCAAAGCCGATGAGGATGGTTTTTTTTCCTGCGAAATTCGAGACAAACTCCCTGTCGGATTTCATGACTTCCAAGTGATACTAGAAGGATTGGATAGTTTTCGCCAATACTCCAAAGACTTAGCCCATCTAAATAATACAGAAGATTCTATCTTAGGAAAGACAACCCTTGTAGGAAAAGGAAAACTCCGAATCCTTGCAGAAGACTACAAAGGGATGGTGGTGACTTCCGACATTGACCAAACTTATCTTGCCACAGACATTCATTCAGGAAAAGGCAAGTTCACAGCAGTTTTTGAAACACCTAACCAGAAGCAGGCGCTACCTGGGATGCCGGAACTTTATAGAGAACTTCGCAGTTCTTTATCCAATGCTCCTTTAGCTTTTATCTCTGCCAGTCCTCATTTTTTTCGTCGCACTATGCTTGCCACCATCGCCAAAGATGGGATCCAAATCGAATCCTTACATTTAAAATATTTAGAAGGAA